>NZ_JBGMOE010000143.1:0-63104 GCF_041424195.1 Tardiphaga sp.
GACAAGTTCAAGGAACTCGCCGAGAAATACACCAATGGCAAGGTGAAGGTTGAGGTCTATCCGAACTCGCAGCTCTACAAGGACAAGGAAGAGGTCGAGGCGCTGCAGCTCGGCGCCGTGCAGATGCTGGCGCCGTCGCTCGCCAAGTTCGGCCCGCTCGGCGTCAAGGAATTCGAGGTGTTCGACCTGCCTTACATCCTGCCGGACAAGGCGGCGCTGACCCGCATCACCACCGGGCCGATCGGCAAGGGCCTGCTGGCGAAACTCGAGCCCAAGGGCATCAAGGGTCTCGCTTACTGGGACAACGGCTTCAAGATCATGACCTCGAACAAGCCGATGCATAAGGTCGCCGACTTCCAGGGCATGAAAATGCGCATCCAGTCGTCGAAGGTGCTGGAAGCCGAAATGCGCGCTCTCGGTGCGATCCCGCAGGTGCTGGCCTTCTCGGAAGTGTATCAGGCGATGCAGACCGGCGTCGTCGACGGCAACGAGAATACGCCGTCCAATGTCTATACGCAGAAGATGCACGAAGTGCAGAAGCACATGACGATCTCGAACCACGGCTATATCGGCTACGCGGTGATCGTGAACAAGAAGTTCTGGGACGGTCTGCCGGCCGACGTGAAGCCGCAGGTCGAGAAGGCGATGGATGAAGCCACTGCCTATGCCAACGGCCTGTCGCAGAAGGAAAACGACGACGCCATCGTCGCCATGAAGAAGGCCGGTACCACCACCTTCTACGAGCTGAAGCCGGAAGAGCGCGCCGAATGGATGAAGGCGATGGAGCCGGTGACCGCGGACATGGCGTCGCGCGTCGGCAAGGACCTGATCGCGGCGTTCCAGAAGGAAGCCAACGCCAAGACCAATTGAGGCGCAATGTAGCTTGAGACTTCATCCTGAGGAGCGGCCTGATTGGGCCGCGTCTCGAAGGGTGAGGGAACGACATTCATGGTTCGAGACGCGCGCCAGGAGGCGCGCTCCTCACCATGAGGCCGCCGCCAGGCGGCCAGGGGGAAGGGGACATATTCCGTGCGGTTCTTGTTACGCATCCTCGATCGTCTCGAGGAAACCCTGATCGCGACGCTGATCGGCGCCGCGACGGTGGTGATCTTCGTCGCCGTGGCGCATCGCTACACCACCGATTTCGTGGTGTCGTACCGCAATCTGCCCGGCGCGATGGCGGCCTACAAGTTTCTCGCCGGCATCCATCTGTCCTGGGCGCAGGAACTTTGCATCTACATGTTCGTGTGGATGGCGAAGTTCGGCGCCGCCTACGGCGTGCGCACCGGCATCCATGTGGGCGTCGATGTGCTGGTGCTGCAACTGCCGCCGAAATGGCGCAAGGGCACCATCCTGTTCGGCCTGCTGTGCGGCGCGCTGTTCACCGGCATCATCGGCACCATGGGCGCGAACTTCGTGATGGGTCTGTCGCAGACCGACCAGACATCGCCCGATCTCGAACTGCCGAGCTGGATCGTCTATCTCTGCATTCCACTCGGCTCCTATCTGATGTGCTTCCGTTTCCTGCAGGTCGCCTACAGCTATTTCCGCTTCGACGATCTGCCGCATCATGATCACAGCCATGTGGAGGGCATCGAGGTCGATACCGCAGTTGGTCCGACGCCGGAGGGCGTCCGATGACCACGCTGATTATCTTTGCGCTGCTGATTGCGTTGATGCTCACCGGCATGCCGATCTCGATCGCGCTCGGCCTGACGGTGCTCACCTTCCTGTTCTTCCTGACCCAGGTGCCGATCGAGGCGGTGGCGCTGAAGCTTTTTACGGGGATCGAGAATTTCGAGATCATGGCGATCCCGTTCTTCATCCTCGCCGGCAACTTCCTGACCCATGGCGGCGTCGCCCGGCGCATGATCAATTTCGCGACCTCGATGGTCGGGCACTGGTATGGCGGTCTCGGCCTCGCGGGCGTGATGGCCTGCGCGCTGTTCGCGGCGATCTCCGGCTCGTCACCGGCCACCGTGATCGCGATCGGCTCGATCCTGCTGCCGGCCATGGTCGCGCAGGGCTTTCCGAAGCGGTTCGGCGCCGGCGTCATCACGACGTCGGGCGCATTGGGTATCCTGATCCCGCCGTCGATCGTGATGGTGATCTATGCGGTGGCCACCGGCGGCAGCGTCGCGCTCGGCCCCGATGGCGCGCGCGTCACCTCGGCCTCCGTCGGCCAGTTGTTCATCGCCGGCGTCATTCCCGGCCTGATGCTGGCGACGCTGCTCGGCGCCACCACAGTGTATCGCGCCTGGAAGTTCGATTATCCGCGGCTGCCGCGGGCGTCATGGGGCGAACGCTGGAAGGCCTTCCGCGAATGTATCTGGGGCCTGCTGCTGATCTTCCTCGTGCTCGGCGGCATCTATCGCGGCTGGTTCACGCCGACGGAAGCCGCGGCGGTCAGCGCCGTCTATGCCTTCATCATCGCGGTGTTCGTCTACAAGGACATGGGCCTGAAGGACGTCCCACGGGTGCTGCTCGGCTCGGCCAGCATGAGCGCGATGATCCTCTACATCATCACCAATGCGGTGCTGTTCTCGTTCCTGATGACGTCGGAACAGATCCCGCAGCAGCTTACCGCCTGGATCGTCGACATGGGCGTCAACTGGTGGACGTTCCTGATCTTCGTCAACATCCTGCTGCTGGTCGCCGGCAATGTGATGGAAGCCTCATCCATCGTGCTGATCACCGCGCCGATCCTGTTTCCCATCGCGGTCAAGCTCGGCGTGCATCCGGTGCATCTCGGCATCCTGATGGTGGTCAATATGGAGGTCGGCATGTGCCATCCTCCTGTGGGCCTCAATCTCTATGTGGCTTCGGGCATCGCCAAGATGGGCATCACGGAACTCACCATCGCGGTGTGGCCGTGGCTGCTGACTATGCTGATGTTCCTCGTTGCGGTGACCTTCATCCCGGAGATTTCGCTGTGGCTGCCGCGTATGCTCGGGATGCTGTGACGAAATTGCGGCTGTAAATATTGCGGTGACACATCGCGAAACCACATGGCCAAAGTGTAAGTTGAAGGTCTGGCGGTGCAGGATCATCCTCAGGTGACTTTCCAAAGGAGGTTGTCATGAAGAAGATCTTGCTCGCCGGTGCTGCTGTCGCCGTGATCGCCGGTTCCACCGCGGTCTATGCCCAGCATCGGCCTTGGATGCATCATCAAGCGCAAATGAATCCGGAAGACCGGGCCGCCTTCGCCGATGCGCGCATCGCCGCCGTCAAGGCCGGGCTCAAGCTGACGCCGGACCAGGAGAAGCTGTGGCCGGCGGTGGAGAGCGCGGTGCGCGATTTCGCCAAGCTGCGCATCGACCGCGCCAATGCGCGGATGGAAGAGCGCAAGAATCGCGACGATAGTGCCAAGGGACCGGAGACGCCGGACAATCCGGTCGCCCGCCTGCAGCAGCGCGCCAACGACATGGCCACGACAGCTGCGGCGCTGAAGAAGATCGCCGATGCGGCCGATCCGCTCTACAAGACCCTGGACGATGGCCAGAAGCGCCGTCTGGCAGTGCTGACCCATATGGGCCGCGGCTTCGGCGGGGAGGGCTGGCGCCAGCGCGGCCCGCGTTCCGGCTATGAGCGCGGCAGCTTCGAAGGCGAGGGATTCGGCCCGCGCGGCTTCGATCGCCCGCGCTTCGGCGACCATCATGACCGCGGTCCCGGCGGCCCCGGCGACAGATTCGACCGCGACGCCGCGCCAGACGCCGAACGGCTCTGACGCAACGCTGTTTTCCACTGCCGCAATAACGAAGAAGCCGCTGAATCCCAGCGGCTTTTTCGCATTTTTGCGAATGCGAAATTCGGTGCATTTTTTGTGACAGCGTCGCTGGACATCCCCGGATCGCTTTGCTAAACGACGCCGTCCCCACGGGGATATCCGGATCTGGATCCGGGCGCATAGCTCAGTTGGTAGAGCAGGTGACTCTTAATCACCGGGTCCTAGGTTCGAGCCCTAGTGCGCCCACCATTAAATCTCAACAAATCAATTTGTTAGAATTTCGGTGGCCAGTCATTCCGAACGGGTTTCGGTTTTCATTCCGACCTGACACGCCGTCCCAGCCGACGCCACATAGACGCACGCACCCCCGCCTTCTTCAGGTAGCCTTCAAGGGCAGTGTGTAGCCCCCCAAATCAACCCGCCACATCCTTCTGCTGATCGTGTTCCGCCCGTCGTTCAGTCGCCGGCTCTGCTTCATGAGCGGACGTCTCGATCCACACCTTGGCGCGCGAGCCGATCGGCGTCGTATCGGTGATCACCGGCCGATGCATCATGAAGTTTGGCGGGCATGCGCTTGATCGCGGACTTCAGAGCCGTGTGCTTTTGCTTCGAGGTCGTGTCCCCACCCGTTGCATGTGGCTGCCCCTGTGGCACGATGAGGCAACAACCGGCATTGGGTTTGTGCACAAATGATATTTGAGCCAATTCGATTGATGCCTGATGCACCCGGGCAAACCCCGGCGAAGAACCGCACGATCTTTTCTCTCCTGGCGGCGATTAGATGGGTCCAGCGCTACGTCGACAGCGAAGCCAAGACCACACCGCGATGGGCGAAGCTGATCGCTGTTTTGAACGAGGCGACCCTGGGGCAAATTGAGCCGCCCGAAGTTCGGACCGCGCTCCATGTCGCCTTGATGGCTGAAGGGTGGGCGATGCCGGACGAGCTTGAGCAACCCGATGTATTTTCGTCTACGCATACGGACCTCCCGTAGAGCTGGCCGGAACGTAACCGGGTAACGCTGCGGCTTGATGCGTGACTGAATCCCCGAACATGGCTAGCGAAGCTGGTCATCATCAGACGTCAGCTCTCTTCGCGGATCGCGCGCGCGTCTGCGGCGCTCCGTTCAACTAATTTGCGTTGACGCGTTGACACCTTCAGCAGGTCGCCCTAGGTTGCCCGCACAGAAGCAAGATTTAAGACTGTCTGTAAGATGGTCATCTTGCACGTCTATACTTTGCTTTGACCTCCTTACAGATCAAAATTCTGGGGAGGAAAGCAAAATGAAATCAACAACAACAATGAAGTTGCGTGGCGTGGACGACATCCTGTCGTTCATCGATTCACGCACTGGTATCAACGGCCGTGCCGGCGTCATCTGGTGGCTGGCCCTCGGCGGGCTTTTTCTTGACGCTTTCGCCAATTCCGCTTTGAGCGCAGGCCTCGGGCCGATGACCCGTAATCTCCAGCTCACGGCTGCGCAGGTTGCTCTACTGACATCCTTTGCGTCCTGGGTCGCCATCGCGTTCAACCCGATCGGTGGCTGGATGGCCGATCGCTGGGGGCGTGTCGTGCCTCTTGTCACTGCGAAGGTGCTGGCGATCGTCGGCGCCTTGCTGGTGGTCTTCGCGTCGAATTTCGAGACGATCATCGTCGGACGTTTCTTCGTCGGCGCCGCCTATGGCATCGATTTCGCGATCGCGATGGCCGTGCTCGCGGAATTTACGCCGGCGCGCCTCCGAAGCCGGCTCAATACCTGGCAGGGGATGTGGTACACCGCTGTTTGTACCAACCTGCTGCTCGCGCTGCTGTTCTTCTCATGGGACGTAGGTGACACGATCTGGCGTTACTCGGTCGCTGCGACGGCCATTTTCGCCATTGCGATCCTGATCCTGCAGTATTCTTTCCTGGTCGAGAGCCCGATCTGGCTCGCGCGCAAGGAGCGTCTGGATGAGCGGCCATGGCCATGACCCGCATCTACGGTCAGGCCTTCGTGGCTGCTTCGGCCGCAGAGCGCATTCCGGTCCTGAACCAGGCGCGTCGCGGCTTCGCGAATGTCGCCCTGATCTTCCGCGGCGTCTATCTGCCGCGCACGATCCTTGCCGCCACGGTGCAGATTGGACAGTCTATCCAGTACTTCGCTGTCGGCTGGTATCTCCCGCTGATCAGCGCTGCGCTGTTCGGCAAGGACTTCATCTATGCGACGCTCGGTGCGCTGATGTTCAACGTATTCGGCATTTTCGGCGGCTTCCTGTCGCCAACGATCGGGCGGGTGTTCGGGCTGCGCATAGCATCGGCCGTGGGCTTCGCCGCAGTATTCGTCATGCTGCTGATCCTCGGCCTGTTCAGCGACAAGATGCCGATCTGGCTGGCGGCGATCGTGCCGTCGCTGTTCATCCTGTTCCACTCCGGTGGCCCGGGCGCGAACGGCAAGAGCCTGTCATCGCTGTCGTTCCGCAGCGAACTTCGCGCCGGTGCCAATGGCGTGATCGGCGCTTTGGGATCGATCGGTGCTGCGCTGGGACTGCTGGTCTTCCCGCTGTTCCGTGAATGGTATGGTCTCAACCATACGTTCCTGATCCTGTCGGCCGTTCCGCTGATCGCGAGCATCATCTGCTTCTCGATCAAGTGGGATCCGACGCGGACCGCCATCAATCCCGACAACGAGGCAGGCGCGCCGCAATTCGCCGACGATACACGTCCTGTCAGCGCCGCGCTGCAGCCGTCGAAGTCCTGATGACCGGTCAGCTCAAAGACGTGATCCTGGCCATCGACGAGGGAACGTCCGGCACCCGTGCCGCGACGGTCTCCGCCGACGGCGACGTGTCTTGCCTCGAATATCTGTCACTCGAGGTCGACACGCCGCGACCAGGCGTCGTCGAGCAGGATGCGAATGCGATCCTCGAGAAAACTGTGGCGGCCTGTCGCGCGACCATCGCACAGGCCGGGCAGGCGGGATTGCGGATCGTCGCATTGGCGATCGCCACCCAGCGCGCGACCAGCGTGTTATGGGACAAGAACACCGGGCGGGCACTTGTGCCCGCCATGGTCTGGCAGGACACGCGCTATGCCAGCGAGTTGAACAAACTTGCTCCGGCCTGGGATGCAACTCTTGCCAGGCAGGTCGGACGCGCAGGCGGGGTCCGCTCGCCCTATCTGTGGGCGGCGCGGCACATCCGCGATACCGCGGAGGTCGCCAAGGCCTTTGCCGAAAAGCGACTGTGTTTCGGCACGGTCGATACCTGGCTGCTGTGGCATCTGTCGCGCGATCGCATCTATGTAACAACGCCCACCAATGCCACATCGGCTGGCGCCTACGTGCTTGCCGAGCATCGCTATCAACGCGACTGGCTCAATGCGCTCGCATTTCCACAGGAGTTGCTGCCCGAGCTGCGCTCGGATGCGGACGATCTTGGACGGACCGATCCGGCGCTGCTCGGAATCGATGTCCCGATTCTGGCAAGCATGGGTGACCAGCATGCCGGTGCGATCGGTCTCGGATGTCTTGATCGCGGACAGGCCATGTGCATCCACGGGACCGGCAGCTTCGTTGATCTGATCATCGGGCCAGAACAGCCGGCCAAAGCGGGCCTGTTTGCCGGCACCACGACCATGGTCGCGCGCCGCAGGAACGGTCAGTCGCAATTCGCCGTCGAGACATTCGCGGCGACGACGGGATCCGCGCTCGACTGGGTTTGCGAGAAATTGCATTGGTTCGAGAGCGCGACAGAGATCAGCCGGTTCGCCGCCGAGGTCCAGTCGTCGAATGGCGTGACCTTCATTCCCGCGCTGACGGGCCTGCGGACGCCCGACATGCAGCCCAACGCACGCGCATCGCTGACCGGGATTTCGATGGCATCGACGCGACCGGAAGTCGCCTATGCCATCCTCGAGGGGATCGCGCATTCCGTCGCGAGCTGTCTCGAATCCGACCGTGACATGTCGGGAGTCGATGTCGCGGAACTGATCGTCGGCGGCGGCTTATCGGCCAGCGATCCATTGTTGCAGATGCAGGCGGATCTGATCGGCGTGCCGATCCGGCGCAAGCCGAATACGGCGCGTGCGACATTGCGTGGAGTGGCCTATCTCGCAGGTTCGTCCGGTCTGTTCTGGGACGACATCCCGCGCAGCAAGGTATTCGCAACCGAAGAGCAGGTCTTCGAGCCGAAAATGGCGACCGATATGCGGGCCGAACGTCGCGCGCTGTGGCATGCGCGTATCAAATCCGAACTCGAACATGCCGAAGCGTTCGGGGCGTACTAGACGGAACTATAGACCATGAACTTTTTTCCATCGCTGAAACCCAATCGCGAGCGCGCCGAAATGACCGGCGTGACGCCTTTCGCTTTCGTGCGCAGCGAACATCTGGCACGGCTGGAGAGTGATCGCTTCGATATCCTCATCATCGGCGGCGGCGTGACCGGAGCCTATGCGGCGCTGGATGCGAGCCTGCGCGGCTTCCGCGTGGCGCTCGTCGAGAAAGACGATTTCGCGTCGGGAACATCCTCCAAGTCGTCAAAGATGGTTCATGGCGGCCTGCGCTATATCGAGCAGGGCAATCTCGGTCTGGTGCGCCATTCGCTGCTGGAACGTCAGCGGCTTCGGCGCAACGCACGGCATCTGGTGCAGCGGTTGCCGTTCCTGTTTCCGATCCTCGAAAAGGACGGCGTCTTCGACAAGCGCTTTGCTCGGGCATTCGAGAGTCTGCTGTGGACATATGACCTCGCCGGGGGCTGGCGTGAAGGCATTCTGCATCAGCGCCTCAGCAAGGCGGAGGTGCTGTCGCATTGTCCGACCTTCAAGGACGACAACCTGATCGGAGGGTTGATGTATTTCGACGCGCGCGTCGACGACGCGCGTCTGACGCTGAACCTGGCGCGCACGGCCGCCTATCACGGCGCAGCGATCGCCAATCATACGAAGGGTGTCGAGATCACCCGCAGCAATCATGGCAAGGTCACCGGTGCCGTCGTGCAGGCCGATGGGCGTGAGATCAACGTCCGTGCCGCAGCCGTCGTCATGGCTACCGGCGTGTGGCTACGCGACTGGAGCGGCATCAGGAAAGGCGAGGAACGCAAGCTGGAGATCCGTCCGGCAAAGGGCGTCCACGTTGCCATCCCCTGGCTGAAGATCCGCAATGACTGCACCGTGACGATCCCGGTGCCCGGCCGCAGCCGGCGCGCCACGATCACACGCTGGGGCAACGTCTCCTATCTCGGCACGACCGATGAGGACTATCAGGGCGATCTCGATGACGTGCATTGCACGCGCCAGGAACTCGACTTCCTGCTCGAAGGTGCACGGTCGGCACTAAAGACGGATTTGGGGCCCGAAGACGCCGTTGGCAGTATCGCAGGATGCCGGCCGCTGGTCGCGCCCCCCGGTGGCAAGACGCTGGAGATCAAGCGTAATCACAAGATCCAGATCGCAGATGACGGACTCATCACCATCGTCGGCGGCAAGCTGACGACTTCACGGCATATGGCCGAGCAGACCATCGATGCCGCGCAGAAAGTGATCGAGAAGAGCGGGAAGTGCCAAACCAAGAAGGCCTATCTGCTCGGCGCCGCCGGCTATGACGCGCAGGCCATCACCGCCACAGGCGGTATGCAGGCACATCTCGGCGAGCGCTATGGCACCGAGGCGCGCTTCGTCAGCGATATTCTTCAGGCCGATCCTGCCTCTGCCGTGCCGATCGTCGAAGGCCTGCCGCATAGCGAGGCCGAGGTGATCTATGCGGTGCGCCATGAGATGGCCGGCACCGTCGATGACGTGCTGTCGCGCCGCATGCGTGCCCGCATGAATGCGCGTGACGCATCGGCGCGCGCGGCCGCGCGCGTCGGCCGGATCCTGCAGTCCGAACTGGGACTGTCCGAACAGATTGTTGCGCAACAGGTAGCCGACTACACGGCCGGCGTTGCGCGCGAGAAATCCATTCTTCTGGGAGAGTAGAAAATGCTGAGCAAAGATGCCATCCGTCGCGGTTACAATCGCGGCAAATACGTTGTCGGCGCGCATACGCCACCGGCCTATGTCGCGCGCGTCAAGGAGACGTCGTCAACGCCCGGTTTGCAGCGCGATCCCGTCGCGGTCGGTCCCGACATCATTGCGGCGCTGCGCAAGGCGGCGGACCACGTCATCACCGAGACCCCGGATGTTGTGGCCTGGACCCGCGACTGGTGGGCGGGATCGATGATGACCGAAACTGCCGGGAAGCCGGCAACGCCGAATGCGGTCGTCGTCCGCGTGTCGTCCGTTGCGCAGGTGCAAAGCGTGATGCGGATCGCAAACGACGGCGGCATCCCCGTGACGGTTTCCGCCGGGCGCAGCAACGTTACCGGCGCCGCATTGCCAGTCCGCGGCGGTATCGTGCTTGATCTCTGCGACCTCAACAAGCTCATTGGCTTCGATGAGCAGAGCCAGATCGTCGAGGTCGAGGCCGGCATGTTCGGCGACGTCTTCGAGAACACGATCCAGCGCGACTACAAGATGACCATGGGCCATTGGCCGTCGTCCTTCGGCATCAGCACCGTGGGCGGCTGGGTCGCTTGCCGTGGAGCCGGACAGCTCTCCACACGCTACGGCAAGATCGAGGATATGGTGTTCGGCATGGACGTCGTGCTTGCGGATGGTCGGCTGATTACCGTCGGCGGCTATTCGCGCGCAGCCGTCGGGCCGGATTTGCTGCAGTTGTTCATCGGTTCGGAAGGCACGCTGGGCGTCGTCGTGAAGATCCGGTTCAAGCTGCACAGGCTGCCGGATTACGGCCGTGCCATCGCTTATAGCTTCAAGACCTTCGCGGTCGGCCTCGAAGCCTGCCGGCAGATCATGCAGCGCGGGGCCAATCCGGCAGCGCTCCGGCTCTATGACGAGCTTGAGAGCGGCGTCCAGTTCGGCATGCCGAAGAGCAATGTGCTGCTGATAGCCGATGAGGGCGCGCCCGAGATGGTCGATGCGGTGATGGCGATCAGCGAAACAGCTTGCGCAGAGCTCGGCGACAAACTGGACAGCGAGGCGATCCTCGAGCGCTGGCTCGACACCCGCTATCTCACCGGCAAGAGCGCGGAAGGCTTCACGCCAAGCCCGGGCTTCGTTGCCGACACGCTGGAAATGATCGGGCCATGGCGCGATCTGCCGGCGATCTATGATGAGGTCGTCAAGGCCATCAATGCCGTTCCGGGCACGCTGGCCGGATCGGCGCATCAGTCGCATGCCTATGTCGATGGTGCCTGTCTCTACTTCTCGCTGCGCGGCGAGGTCGAGGTGGAAAACCGGCAAAAGTGGTACCGTCAGGCGTGGGATGCAGCCAATGCCGTCATCATCAAATATGAAGCGACGTTGAGTCACCATCACGGCGTCGGCCTGCTTCGCGCGCCCTATATGGCGGATTCGTTGGGCTCGGCGTTTTCAGTCCTCGAAACGGTGAAGGCGGCCTTCGACCCGAAGAATATCCTGAATCCCGGGAAACTCGGATTGAGTGACAAAGTCAACGCGTAACTTTAGACTGAGGCCATGGATAAATCTCTGGCCTTGCGCCTGACAAGGCACCCCGTGATAGCAACGCTTTATGGCGCCGAGCTCGTCGAGGAATTCCTCGGCGGCGAGGCGGAGATAGCGATCGTTGCCAATTTCGAGTTGCGAAAGCTCGGGGCGGTCATCAAGGCACTTGTCGATGCCGACAAGTATCCTGTCGTGAATATCGACAGCTCCGATGGTCTGTCGCAGGACAAGGGCGGCATCGACTATCTCGTCGAGATCGGCGCTAAAGGCGTCGTCTCGACGCGGGTGGCGACCATTCAGCGCGCGAAGAAATCAGGGCTGGTTGCTATCCAGAAAGTCTTCGTGACGGATCGCTCGACCTTTCCGAGGAGCGTAGCCGCCCTCGGGCAGAGCGAGCCCAATCTTGTGCAGCTGATGCCGGCGCCGATGCTGTCCTACGTGCCCGCTCAGCATCGAAAAGCAATGCCGCCGATCATTGCATCAGGCTTCATTTGCGATCGCGGTCATGTGCTGGATGCCATCAAGAACGGCGCTGTCGCGGTATCGACCAGCGATGAAAAGCTTTGGCGGCTGAACGGAAAAGCGCTCCGCGGCTGATGGCTGCATGCCGAGGGGGGTAGTGGACCTCGCGTGTTGCTCTTGGACAGCAAATTCGGATCAGTCGCAGGCGCCTTTCGATGCCACCGCCGCAGAGCGTATCAGGTTTCGCTTAGCTTTGTCGGGACCGTATTCTGACGTCCCTTTTGGCCGTGTCAGAAAAATCTGACGAGCGTGCCCTGGTCGGAAGCTTGATCGCAGCGACAGAATCCCGCGCGAGCAAAACCGGCTTCAGCACGATCCGATCGTTCTGAACCGGCGTTCCCTTGATCATCGCAATAAGGATGTGAGACGCCTGCGTTCCCAGCTCCGCAGTCGGCGTACTGATAGTCGTTAGCGCCGGTGCGATCGCATCCATGAAAAGCATGTCGTTCATGCCGATCAGCGAGATGCTGCCGGGACATGAAATGCCCCTGTTTCTCAGGTGCCGAAGGCAACCTACGGCCAGCATGTCGTTGCCGGCCACAATCGCCGTAATATCGTGGTTCTCCGCCAGCAAACGTTCGCATGCGAACTGGCCTTCCTCGACCGTAAAGGCCTCACCGAAAACGGCCGTGGGCGCAACTCCGTCTTGAGCCAAGGCTTTGCAAGCGCGCCGGAAACCGCGATAGCGGTGATAACCCGTCGACACGTTTTGAGGGCCGCCGACATGAGCGATATGCCTGTGTCCATGTTCGGCGAGATGATGGACTGCCAGTTCCATTGCCTTGGCGTCATCGACCCGGACGCTCGGAACGAATTCGCTTTCAGGATCGCGAAATACTGCGACGACGGGGATATTGGCCTCGACGCAGGCCGCGATACCAGGATCATTTCGCTCGAAGGTCGCAACGATCAACCCCTCGACGCCTTGCTGGATGAAGCGATCGATCAGCGCGGCCTGCCGGAGCGGATGGTTGTCGGTATTGCCGACGATGGTGACGTATCCAATCTCGGCGAATCTGTCTTCGATCGCTCGAACAATTGGCGGATGCACGGGGTCGCCCAGATTTGAAACGATGACGCCAACGGTACGAGATCTTTGCGTACGGAGTGCCGATGCCATGGCATTCGCGCGGTAGCCGAGTTTCTTCGCGCAGGCCTCGACGCGTTCGATCATCTCCGGCGAGATCAGATGCCGCTTCTCGGGATTGAGCCCGCGCGAAACGGTCGACCAATGAACGCCGGCGCACTTCGCGACATCAATGATCGTCTTGCGCGACGACCGCTCCTGAAGGGAGAGGGATGACGTCTTGGTGGTCTTGGTTTTTTTGGGCATCGCCATCCAGCTGTTCGCGCGCGTCATCGTATCCGCTAACGATCACGTGAGAATGCCTCATCTTGCACAGGATGACAAACGTGTGCAGAGTTTCTTGACAAACGTGTGCACGAGAACAATGGTAGTGAAACTCTGCGGCACTTTCTTGGTGCAATGCAGCAGAAGCGCGCCAACGGCGTCGACGATCAGGGATGGAATGATGGAGAGCTTCGTCTATCAGGCGGCGCCCATGCGGGTCGTCTTCGGCTCGGGACGGCTGGCAGATCTGGCCGCCGAGCTCGACCGACTCGGCGTTAAGCGCGCGCTGGTTCTGACGACCGCCCAGCAGAAATCTCACGGCGAGCAGATTGCCGCTCTGATCGGTGACCGCGCTGCGGGGGTCTATGCGGGCGCCGTGATGCATACGCCGGTTGATGTGACCGAACTTGCAATGCAGCAGGTCAGGCTGCTCCAGGCGGACGGCATCGTCGCGGTGGGCGGTGGTTCGACCATCGGGCTAGGCAAGGCGATCGCGCTACGGACCGACTTGCCGCAAATCGTCGTACCGACCAGCTATGCCGGGTCCGAAATGACGCCGATCCTGGGTGAGACCCGCGAGGGACTGAAGACCACGCAATCGAGCCCGAAGATACTTCCCGAAACGGTCATCTATGACGTCGATCTGACGCGCACATTGCCGCCAGCATTTGCGGTGACGTCGGGCGTCAATGCAATCGCTCACGCTGTCGAAGCGCTCTATGCGCGCGATGCCAATCCGGTCGTGTCATTGATGGCGGAAGAGGGCATCCGCCTGTTCGCCGGCGCGCTGCCGAGGCTCGCGGCTGGTGAGGACGACGCGACGGCGCGCGATGATGCCCTGCGTGCTGCCTGGTTGTGCGGCGCCTGTCTCGGCGCCGTCGGCATGGGACTGCACCACAAGCTGTGCCATACGCTGGGGGGCACGTTCAATCTGCCGCATGCCGAGACCCATACGGTGATCCTGCCGCATGCGATGGCCTATAATGCTCCCGCCGTGCCGGTTGCGGCGGCTCGGGTCGCGCGCGCATTGGGCGCCGGACAGGCCGCGCTGGGATTGTTCGATCTCACGCAGGGCCTCGGCGCCAAAGTCGCGTTGCGCGATCTGGGAATGCCGGAGGATGGCATCGAGCGCGCCGCCGATCTTGCCGTCAGCAATGCCTACTGGAATCCGCGGCCGCTGGAACGCAACGCCATCCGCGATCTGATCGCGCGGGCCTGGGCGGGCGAGCCTCCTGTCGTTGAGGAAACAGTGCGATGACGGCGATGCGCACGCTCATCAGATCCGCGACGATCCTTTCGATGGATGATGCGATCGGCGATCTTACGCAGGCGGACCTGCTGGTGGAGGGGGATCGCATCGTTGACATCCGGCCGGGCCTCGATGCCGGTGATGCGGAGATCGTCGATGGTCGTGGCCGCATCGTCATTCCCGGCCTCATCAATGCGCATATGCATACCTGGCAGACCGCCTTGCGCGGCTTCTCCGCGAACTGGACGCTGCCTGAATATTTCCGCCGGATGCATGCGGGACTGGCCACGGTCTTCCGTCCCGAAGATATCCATATCGGCACGCTGATGGGGGCGCTGAACCAGATCAATTGCGGCACCACCACGCTGGTTGACTGGTGTCACAACAACCCAACGCCTGCGCACAGTGATAGCGCCGTCGCGGCGCTGAAGGAAAGCGGCATCCGTGCCGCCTTCTTCCACGGCTCGCCGAAACCGGAGGCCGCGCCGGGGCGGCCGCACTTCTCCGAAGTCCCGCATCCGCGCCACGAGGTCGAGCGCTTTCTGGCAGGGGCACTGTCCAACCGCAGCGACCGCGTCACGCTCGGGCTTGCGATTCTCGGCCCGCATTATTCGACCATGGATGTTGCCATCCATGATTTCGAACTGGCGCGTGAGTTCGGTCTAATTGCCTCGATGCATCAGGGCGGAGGCCCGGCCAAGACGCCGGAGGGCTGGGCGAGGCTGATCGCAGCCGGTCTCGTCGGTCCCGGCATCAACATCGTGCACGGCAACGATCTTCCGGACGATCTGCTGCGCCAGCTTGTCGATCTCGGCGTGTCGTTCTCGGTGACCCCGGAAAACGAGATGAATCAGGGCCATGGCTACCCGATCACCGGACGGCTGTTGGAGCTGGGATCACGGCCATCGCTTGGCGTCGATCTGGAATCGGTGCTGCCCGGCGACATGTTCAACGTGGGTCGCGTCGCACTGTCGATGCAGCGTGCGCTGGACAACGCCGAGAGTCGGCAGGCCACGGGTGCCATCCCCGCCGCCACGACGATCACGACGCGTGAGGCATTGCGCTGGATCACCATCGAGGGCGCCCGCATGCTCGGGCGTGACGACAGTATCGGCTCGCTCACACCGGGCAAGAAGGCGGATCTGGTCGTCATCAATGCCACCGACCTTAACCTCTGGCCGGTCCATGATCCGGTTTCCACAGTTCTGATGCAGTCCAGCATCGCCAATGTCGAGGCGGTCATGATCGACGGCATCTGGCGCAAGCGAGGCGGACGCCTGCTGGCGGAGAACCTCGATCACAAGAAGAATGAACTCGAGCGATCTGGTATGCGCATCGTCTCCGAGATCGAACGTCAGGAGAAAGCGGCATGACAGTTCCGTCCAAAGATCAAGCACAGGCCGTGGCCTGGATCGGTGTTGGCAAGATGGGCTTGCCGATTGCGGGCCGTATGGTGGAGGCCGGTGTTCGTGTCACCGGTTACGACCCGGGCCAGCAGCGCATGGTGTTGGCCCGGCAGCTTGGGCTTCAAACCGCCAGCTCAGCCGCAGACGCTGCCGCGAACCACTCCATCATCTTCACATCGCTGCCAGACGATGCGGCGCTGCGGGCGGTGTTGCTCGGGCCTGACGGTCTGCTGAACAAGCTGGCGCCTGGCGTATGTCTGATCGAGACCAGCACGGTGAGCGCCGAGATATCGGCTGAAGTCGGTGTCGCGGCCGAGGCAAGGGGCGTGGCCTATCTGCGCGCTCCGGTGTCCGGCAACGCAGCCATCGCGCATACCGGCGCGCTGACCTGCTTCGTGTCAGGGCCGCGCGACGCGTTCGATGCGATTCAGCCGGTGCTGGCGACGTTCACGCGGGCGCAGACCTATCTCGGCGTGGCCGAGGAGGCGCGATTTGCCAAGCTCGCGGTCAACCTGATGATCGCGGTGTCCGCCGGAATGATGGCCGAAAGCCTCGCGCTGGCGCGCAAGGGCGGGATCTCCTGGCCGGACATCCTGAAGGTCCTGGACGATAGCGCCGTTGCCTCGCCGATGGTGAAGTACAAGACGCCGCCGCTGGCCACGCGCAACTTCGACTCCACCTTCTCGTGCCGCCAGATGGCCAAGGATCTCGACCTCATCATCGGCGCCGGTCACCACGTCGGCGTGCCGCTGCAACTCGCAGCGCAGGTGCGGGAAATCTACGGATCGCTTGTTGCACAGGGCGATGGCGAATCCGACTTCATCGCCACTGTGCGCCATGTCGAACGACTATCCGGTCTTGGCGAACCGAAACTGGGATGAGAGGTGGCCATGCGGAATTTCAACGAGAACACCATTACCGACGCCGTACTGGATCGCATCACGGATGCCGGACAGCCGCGGATCAGGCAGATCAGCGAGGCGCTGGTCCGCCATCTGCATGCCTTCATCCGGGAGGTTCGGCCGACCCAGCGGGAATGGGAGCAGGGCATCGAATTCCTGACGCGCACCGGTCATATGTGCGACGATAAGCGCCAGGAGTTCATCCTGCTTTCGGATACGCTCGGCGTGTCGATGCTGGTCGATGCTATCAATCATGGCGCCGAGGATGGCGTGACGGACACGACCGTACTCGGGCCGTTCTTCGTCCAGGCGGCCCCGGAGAAGAAACTCGGCGATGACATCTCCGGCGGCATGGAGGGCGATCCGATGATCGTGACAGGCTCGGTCTCGACACCGGACGGCAAGCCGATCGCAAACGCCACAATCGACGTCTGGCACTCGGACGACGACGGTTACTATGACGTCCAGCAGCTCGACAAAATCGGCGATCTGGCGATGCGGGCGCGGTTTCATGCCGATGCCGAGGGCCGTTTCCGGTTCTGGTCGATCAAGCCGGCAGCCTATCCGATCCCGCATGACGGGCCGGTCGGCGATATGCTCACGGCTCAGGGGCGTCATCCGTGGCGGCCTGCCCATGTGCACTTCATGATCTCGGCGCCTGGCTTCGAGCAACTGGTGACCCATGTGTTCGTCGCGGGCGACAAGTATCTCGACTCCGATGTCGTCTTCGGCGTCAAGGATACGCTCATTCGCGAATTCGTCCGGAAAGATGCTGGCGAAGCTCCCGACGGGCGCATGCAGAACACGCCATACTATCATTTGAACTACGATTTCGGTTTGAAGCCAGACGCCAACAAGGCGCATGCTGTCTAGCTAACAATGCGCATCAAGGGCCGCAGAGCCTGAGCGCTGATCTGGAAGGGGAGGATGCCATGGGAGCGCCAGTGAGCGCCGAGACGGCCGTGGTCCGTCTCAACGAGATCATAGGGGCGCGCGCGACGATCGCGCGCGGCGTGCTCGATGATCACGGCCGGAGCGAGGCCTATCACGCCAGCCGTCCGCCGGATGTGGTGGTGTTTCCGGAAACCACGCAGGAAGTCGCCGAGATCGTGAAACTCTGCGGCGAACTCGGCATGCCGGTCGTTCCGTTCGGCGCAGGCACTTCGCTCGAAGGCAATGCGGCATCGGTGGCTGGCGGCGTCTGTATCGATTTTGCGCGGATGAACCGCGTGCTCCGGGTGCATGACAAGGACCTCGATGTCGTCGTGCAGCCTGGCATCACCCGCAAGCAGCTCAACGCGCATTTGCGCGACACCGGATTGTTCTTTCCGATCGATCCGGGCGCCGATGCGTCGATCGGCGGCATGACCTCGACGCGCGCCTCCGGGACCATGGCCGTTCGCTACGGCACCATGAAGGACAATGTGCTGGCGCTGGAAGTCGTGCTGCCCGACGGGCGAGTGATCCGCACCAGCCAGCGCGCCCGCAAATCGTCAGCCGGTTACGATCTCACGCGGCTATTCGTCGGCTCCGAGGGTACCCTCGGCGTGATCACCGAAATTACGCTGAAGCTGCATCCATGGCCGCAGGCGATCTCGTCCGCCGTCTGCAGTTTCGCGCGGCTCGACCAGGCGATCGATGCCGCGATCGAAGTGATCCAGTCGGGCATCCCGGTCGCCCGGATGGAACTGCTGGATGAGGTCATGATGCGCGGCATCAATGGCTATTCCAAGCTGGGCTATCACGAGGCGCCGACACTGTTCTTCGAATTCCACGGCACCGAGGCGAGCGTCGCGGAGCAGGCCGAACTGGCCGAGGCGATCGCCGCCGAACATGACGGCCAGGGCTTCCAATGGGCGCGTGCGGCGGAAGAGCGGACGAAGCTGTGGCATGCCCGTGACAACACGCTCTATGCCGGCCTGAGCCTGAAGCCAGGCGCCAAGGCCATGATCACGGATGTCTGCGTGCCGATCTCGCGGCTGACGGAATGTCTCACCGAAACACGTCGCGACATCGATGCCAACGGACTGATTGCGCCTGTTGTCGGCCATGTCGGCGACGGGAATTTCCATCTGCTGATCCTGATCGATCAGGACAATGCCGACGAAGTCGCGCGCGCCAAGGCACTGCATGCGCGGTTGGTGGCGCGGGCGATCGCGATGGAAGGCACCTGCACGGGCGAGCATGGCATCGGCACCGGCAAGATCGGATTCCTTCAGGGCGAACTCGGCGATGCCGTCGATATCATGCGTGGCATCAAGGCCTCGATCGATCCGAAGGGAATAATGAATCCCGGAAAGATATTCCTGCCCAACATGGCGGTGCAGTCATGATGCTTGCCGAACAATCCGAAGCGCGCGCCGTGCCCGCTCAGTCTCCACCACCACTGCTCGAACTGCGCGGCATCTCCAAGGACTTCCCGGGAGTGAAGGCGCTCGATGATGTGTCGTTCTCGGTCTGGCCCGGCGAGGTGCACATGCTGCTCGGCGAGAACGGAGCCGGCAAATCGAGTCTGATGAAGGTGCTGTGCGGGGCCTATCGTGCCGATAGCGGCTCATTTCACTACAACGGTGAGGCAGTCGAGATCGCGTCGCCGGCCGATGCGCGAAAGCTCGGCATCGCCGTCATCTTCCAGGAATTCTCGCTCGTTCCCTATCTCGACATTGCCCAGAATATTTTTCTCGGGCGTGAGCCGGCAGGACGTGTTCCCGGCACCATCGATCGCAAGCAAATCCTGGCCGATGCCAGGCGCGTGCTGGATTCGATCGGCTTCGACATCGACCCGTCAATCCGGATCGAGAAGCTGGGCGTTGCCCAGCAGCAGATGGTGGAGATTGCGAAGGCCATCAGCCAGAACGCGCGAATTCTCGTGATGGACGAGCCGACGGCGGCGCTGTCCGATCGCGAGACGGAATTGCTGTTTGCGCTGATCGCGCGGCTCAAGGCGGACGGCGTCGCCATCATCTACATCTCCCACCGCATGGCGGAGGTGTTCTCGCTCGGTGACCGCATCACGGTGCTGCGCGACGGGCGCCGGATCGACGAGGTGAGACCCGGTGCCGTGTCGTCGGACGATCTGGTCCGGATGATGGTCGGTCGCAGTGTCGATATGAGCTACCCGCGGACCTTCGCCCAGGCCCCCGGCAAGGTCATGCTCGAAGTGAAGGGTCTCGCCTCTGCCTCCGGCATTGCGGGCATCGACCTGGTGGTGCGGCAGGGCGAGATCGTCGGGCTGTGCGGGCTTGTCGGCTCGGGGCGCACCGAAGTGGTGCGGGCCATTTTCGGGGCCGACAAGGCGACGGCGGGACAGATCCTGTTCGGCGGCCGGGAAAAGTCCGGTGGTCCCGACGAAGCGGCCAGACTGGGGCTCGCGCTGATTCCGGAGAGCCGCAAGGCCGAAGGTCTGGCTCTGATCCGCTCCGTCGGAGACAACCTGATCGTTTCCGCGCTACGCAAGATTTTTCCACGTGGTCTCTTCGACCAGGGGAGATCCAGGCACGTCGCCAACGATCTGATCCGGCAGTTGAGGATCGCGACGCCATCGGACAAGCAGGCCGTGGGTCTTCTGTCCGGCGGCAACCAGCAGAAGGTCGTCATCGGTAAATGGCTGGCGGCCGGCGCCAAGCTGTTCATCTTCGACGAACCGACACGCGGCATCGACGTCGGAGCCAAAGCCGAGATCTTCGCGCTCATCGACCGGCTGGTCGCGGATGGTGCCGCTGCGCTGATGATCTCGTCGGAACAGGCGGAAATCTGCCACGTCTGCGATCGCGCCTATGTCATGCGCGACGGGCGGATCGCGGGTGAACTGGCTCGCCACGAACTGAGTGAGGAAAACATCGTGAAGCTGGGGATGCATCATGCGTGAACAAGCGATGGTAGTGAACACCAATCCGCTTCAGCGGATTCCCGGCGTCGCCGTCATGCTGGTGCTGCTATGTGTCGTCTTCAGCCTGATGACGCCGGGCTTCCTGACGGTGCCGAACATTTCCAACGTGCTCGTCCAATCGACGATCCTGTTGATGTTGGCGCTGCCGATGACGCTGATCATCATGACCGAAGGTCTCGACCTGTCGATGGGGGCGGTCTTGACGCTGACCTCGTTGATCGTGGCCATCGTCGCTTTGGCCACTGGCTCGTTGCTGCTCGGCCTGCTTGCGGCTCTGGCTGTTGGAGTCGCATTCGGGACGATCAATGGCTGGCTGGTCGCCGTTGTCGGCATTCCCCCCTTTGTCGCCACGCTGGGCACACTCGGGATGGCGCAAGGGCTCTCGCTGATCGTCAGCGATGGCCAGAGCGTTGTCGGCATGCCGGCCGCCGTTCGGGGCGTCTATTCCGGAACGCTCGGCGGCGTTCCGCTTCCGATCGTGCTGGCGCTGGGAAGCTACCTTGCCTTCCACGGATTGCTCTACCACACGCGTTTCGGGACTTATATTTTCGCGCTCGGGGGCAACCGTGAAGCGCTCAAATTCGCCGGCATCTCTGCGCGTCGCTTGCTGATCCTGGTCTACGCACTGGGGGGCGCCATGGTCGGCCTCGCCGGTCTCCTGATGACAGCGCGCATGAACTCCGGGCATCCGACTGCTGGCCTCGGTCTTGAATTCGATGCCATTGCCGCGGTCGCCGTCGGCGGCACGTCGTTCGAGCGCGGCAATGGTTGGCTGCTCGGTACCTTGCTTGGCGTGGTTACCGTTGGTGTGCTGCGCAACGGATTGAATCTGCTGGCGCTGCCGTCTTCGATCCAGGTGGCAAGCGTCGGCTTGCTGGTGATTGCAGCGTTGTTCGTCGATGGATTGCGGAGCCGATCATGACCGATATCTCAAAGCCGATCACAGGCGGCAGAATGTTGCTCTCCGACGAGATGATCCAGGTGTTCTATCGCCTGCTTGCAGCATTTCTGATCTGTGCGGCGCTGACCATCCTGACCAATTCGTTCTTCAGCCTCGGCAACATCCTCAACGTCCTGCGTCAGGCGAGCCTGCTGTTCTTCATTGCGTCGGGTCTAACGCTGGTGGTGCTGACAGGTGGCCTCGACCTTTCGATCGGCGCCAATGTCGCGATCTCCGCCTGTATTTCCGGAACGGTGATCCACCAGACGGGATCGCCGACCCTGGGGGTGTTGACGGGCATCGGCGTCGGTGGGGCAGTGGGAATGCTGAACGGCGTGATGGTGACGGCGCTGCGGATTCCATCCTTCATTGCGACCTACGGCATGCTGTGGGTGCTACACGGCGTCACCTACTGGTATATGGGAGGCGAGACCATGCATGGCTTTCCGGCTGGCTTTCGTCAGATCGGCAGTGGCTATTTTCTCGGTCTTCCGATCCCGGTCTATCTACTGCTGGTGTTCCTCGCCATCGGAACCATTTTCGCCCAGCGCACCACGTGGGGACAGGAAATCTATGCCATCGGCGCCAACCCGGTCGCCGCGCGATTGTCGGGTATTCCCGTCGCTCGCCGGCTTCTGCTGGTCTACACAATGTCGGGGGCGATGGCGGGGCTCGCCTCGATCATCTTTCTTGCGCGGCTCAATTCAGCCGAGGCCGACATCGGCGAAAGCCTGACACTTCCAGCGATTGCCGCGGTTCTGATCGGAGGCACCTCGCTGTTCGGTGGCCTTGGAACAGTGTTTGGCACGTTCGTCGGCGCACTCATTTTGACCCTGGTCCTCAATGGCATGAACCTGTTGTCGGTCAACGCGAGTTGGCAGCCATTGGTGACCGGCGTCATCGTCATTCTGGCAGTATGGCTGGATATGAAAACACGGCGCCGTGCGGCGTAAGTGTTCGATCTCAAAAACATAACGGAGGGAACGACTATGAAAAAAGCCTATGGCGCGCTTGCTGCACTGCTCCTGACGACATCACTCTCATCCCACGCATTCGCCGACGGTGAGACGATCGCGGTGTTTACGAAAAACCAGACCAATCCATATTTCCAGACCGTGCGGGTCGGGTCCGACGCGGCCGCGAAGGCGATGAAGGCAAAGACGCTGCATTATATCCCGACAAAGCCTGACAGCATTCCGGAGCAGCTCAGCCAGATCGAGGACGTGGTGGTGAAGAAGCCGTCGGCGATCGTCTTCATCCCGGTGGACTACAAGGCGATGGTCCCCGGCGTCGAGAAGATCAATGACGCAAAGATTCCGGTTGTGAACGTGACGGATCGTTCCGCCGGCGGCAAGTTCGTCGCCTTTGTCGGTGCCGATGATTACAGCCTCGGTCTCGAGACCGGGCGCTATCTGCTGAAGACACTGGGCGGCAAAGGCAATTTCGTGATCATCGAGGGTGTCAAAGGTTCCTTGACGAGCATCGACCGTGTCCGCGGCTTCAATGATGCCCTGAAGGAAAACCCGGGGGCCAAACTGCTTGCGTCGCAGCCGGGCAACTATCAGCGGCTGCAGGCGCTTCAGGTCATGGAGAATCTCATGCAGTCGAACACCCAGATCGACGGCGTATTGGCTGCCAACGACGCGATGGCGATCGGCGCGATTGAGGCGCTCGATGGCGCCAACCGCAAGGCACAAGTAATCGGCGTCAATGGCACCAAGGAGGCGATCGACGCGATCAAGGCCGGGAAGTTGCTGGCGAGTGGCGACTATAATGGCTTCATGCAGGGATGTCTCGGCATGATGATCGCCATTCGGTCGCTGCGGAACGAGCCGGTGATCAATGAGATCGTTCTCAAGCCGACGGTGATCGGCAAGGAGAATTATCAGCCCTACGACGTTCCGCTGGAATCGCGGACCTGTCCGAGCTGGGACGAGGCTGCGAAGCTCGGCACCAAGTAATATCTTCGACACTTAAGGACGGTCGCCGCAGATCGGCGGCCGTCTTCTGCTTTCCAGGAGCTACATATGCTGTTTGCTATTCATGCCGTCGATCATGCCGGGGCGCTCGACAAGCGCTTGTCTCACTACGAAGCTCACAAGGCCTTTTTGTCCGACACCTCGGCCTATGGTGTGACCATCGTCATGTCCGGCCCGCTGACAGCCGATGACGGCCAGACCATGATCGGCAGTCTGTTTCTCGTCGAGGCCGCGGAGCGCGCGGCTGTCGAAAGGTTTCATCACGCCGATCCGTTCTTCGCCGCCGGCATCTGGCAAACGGTAACGATCACCGGCTTCCTGCGCCGACAGGGATAAGCGCAGTGGAGGAGGCCGGCGCCTCGCCATCGTGCGCTGTTGGCCGCCAGCCTGTCGAGCGCGGTTCCCGACATTTTTTGCGTGCGCAGCCTGCTATCACTTCGGTCCGGATGCCGTGCAGTGATTGTAGCGCCGCCGCCGGGATCGCCGCTGCCACGGCTACTGTCTAGCGGCTGGGTGGCCAGCTATCACGCCTCCATCGGCGCGACGTTCACCGAACCCAATGTCGCGCACGGCAGCGCTGCCTGTGAGGTACGCAAAGTCGAATAAGAGCGGCGGAGTCCCGCTGGTTTGCCGGCTGCCGTTGGTTGGTCCAACGGCAGCCGGCTGGATGTTAGAGAGTCAATTCGTGGCGACCGACGACCATCCAGTGAACCTCGTCCGGCCCATCCGCAAAGCGCAGATGGCGGACGTCGGTGTACATTTCAGCCAGCGGCGTCCATTGCGAGATGCCGGTGGCGCCGTGCATCTGGATCGCCTGATCGATGATCTTGCAGGCGCGCTCCGGCACCATTGCCTTGACCATACTGACCCAGATCCGCGCTTCCTTGTTGCCGAGCACGTCCATGGCCTTCGCAGCCTTGAGCACCATCAGCCGCATGGCCTCGATCTCGCAACGTGCCTGCGCGATGATCTGCAGGTTACCGCCGAGATGCGCGATTTTCTTGCCGAAGGCTTCGCGCGTCAGGCCGCGCGCCACCATCATGTCGAGCGCTTTCTCGGCCTTGCCGATGGTGCGCATGCAATGATGAATGCGGCCGGGGCCGAGGCGGAGCTGCGAGATCTCGAAGCCCCGCCCTTCGCCGAGCAGGATGTTTTCCTTGGGCACGCGCACATCGTTGAACCGCATATGCATGTGGCCGCGGGGCGCATGGTCGTGGCCGAACACATGCATGGGACCGATGATTTCCACGCCGGGCGTGTCGACGGGGACGAGGATCTGTGACTGCTGCTTGCTGGGCGCGGCGTCGGGACTGGTCTTCACCATCACGATCATGATCTTGCAGCGCGGATCGCCAAGCCCGGAGATGTAATACTTCTCGCCGTTGATCACCCACTCGTCGCCGACGAGCTTGGCCGAGGTGGAGACGTTCTTCGCATCCGACGAGGCGACATTCGGCTCGGTCATCGCGTAGGCCGAGCGGATCTCGCCGGCCAATAGCGGCTTCAGCCACTTTTCCTTCTGCTCTTTTGTGCCGACGCGCTCAATAACTTCCATGTTGCCGGTATCCGGCGCCGAGCAGTTCATTGTCTCCGAGGCCAGCGGGTTTTTGCCGAGTTCGGCCGCGATGTAGGCGTAATCGAGATTCTTCAGGCCTTCGCCGGTTTCGGCATCCGGCAGAAAGAAGTTCCAGAGGCCTTCTTCCCGTGCCTTGTTCTTGGCCTTGCCGAGAATCTCCAATTGCTCCGTTGTGAACGACCAGCGGTCCGTCTTCTTCTCGCCGGCACGATAGAACTCGTGCGACATCGGTTCTACGGTCGTGGCGATGAACTTGCGGACATGGTCGTAGAGCGGCCGGACCTGCTCCGACATCCGCAGGTCGTTCAGCGTGTCTTCGGGGGCAAGGGTGTAGGGCGTCTGGCGGGCTGCATATGCCGTCTTCATTGTTGTCGTTCTCCCGATGCGATGATCGCATTCATGCGCCATCTCGAATGGATGGCTGTGCGCCAGTTATAGACACGAACCTTCGTGGTGTCGAAGACAAGTGACGCGCAGACGGGCGGAAGCATTCAATACCGTCCGCCATGGAAGTTATACAGAGCCCCCCGCAGCGGTGATTTTACATCTTCGCGAGAGTTCCTAATGTGCGCCCAGCGAATCAGAAGGAACTTTCCGATGCCTAAAATGACCAAAGCGCAGCTTATCGAAGCGATTTCAGAGGCCAGCGAGATCTCGAAGAACGACGTCAAGTCGGTCTTCGACCATCTGGCGACCGTCGGATACAAGGAGTTGAATGAATCCGGCGAATTCGTCATTCCCGGCTTCGTCAAGATGTCCGTCGTCAACAAACCGGCGACCGAAGCACGGAGCGGCGTCAATCCGTTCACCAAGGAGCCGATGGAATTTGCCGCTAAGCCTGCCAGCAAGTCGGTCAAGGCTTCGCCGCTGAAAGTGGTGAAGGACGCGGTCTAGGGCAGCGTATTGTCGGGTGCGCGTCAGCGATGAGGCGCACTCGCAACCTGTTCTGGACCGATCGCGTAGCTCGTCGAACCCGCCAGCAGCCCATGCGGGAGCGGGGTCGGCTCAGGCGCGCAGGATCGTCTTGCTGAGGGCCGTGTCGACCGGCAAGCCGCCGTATTCATCGCTGTGCGACAATGCGGTCAGGTCAAACGTTTCACCGCGGATGCGCGACAGGGTGGCCAGAGCCCGGTCGCGGTCGCCTTCCAGCAGTTGACCGAGATGTGTGACCGCCGCGTTCGGCCTGCGCTGCCGGATCGCTTTCAGCGTGGATGCCATCAGGTCGGCGCTGAGCATCCTGATGTCGCGGGTTTGATAGTCCAGCGGCGTTTTCCAGATGGTTTCCCACACCGTCTGATTGGCGAGATCGGTGAGCAGTTCGACGAGTAGATCGTTGCCCGAACCGCGGGCGATAGTCTTGACGGCGCGCGTAGTGGTACGCGCAAAGCTCATGGGATCGTTGCTCTCGACCAGCGCCTTCAACTCGTCGCAACGGCGCGCCAGCGTATCGATAAAGCTTTCGACCGGCGATGTCGCCATGGTGCGCACCGCCAGCATCGACAGCGCAGTGCGGACATTGAACAGATCGGCGACTGACTTGAGCGATAGCGGCCTGATATAGGCGCCGCGCCGCGGAAAGATGTCGACGAGTCGTCGACGTTCGAGAATGCGAATTGCCTCACGGATGGGGCCACGGCTGACGCCGAAGTCGCGCGCCAGATCCAGTTCGACCAATCGCTCGCCCGCCTTGCGACGGCCGGACACGATTTCGGCGCCGAGCTCTTCCGCAACCTGATCGGGAAGCGTGCGCGGCGCAAACTTCCGTTCGACGTCATTTTCCGTCTCAGTCGATGGCCTGCGAAGTACCGCCGCCATGACACCCTCCTGTCGATGCGCCTATGCGCTGTCAGCTGTCATAAAAGCCGATGTGTCGCAGAAGTCAATTGTTGACAATTGACAATAGCGCGTCTCTCATGGGGCGACCGTCGCTGCGCACATACCGGCCCAAGCCGGAGCGCGATGGAACGTCCTGGCGTAAGACCGGGATGCAAGGGAGGTGAAGATGGCGACATCAATCGCATCGGCGCATGTCCGACCGGCAACATCCCGGCAGATTTCGGTTTGCGGCTGCATTTCGCTGTCGTGCACCTGCCTGCGCCGCCCATCTGTTTCGGCCGGCCACGGCGCGCGGTGCCGCGATGACTGACTTGATCGACATATCGGCCCGGTCGACGGAGCGGGCGCGTGGCGCAGCGCAGGTGACTGCGTCGCAGCCGCCTTTGCTCGAAGTGCGCGATCTCTCGCTGTCATTCGCGACGGCGCGCGGCGCATTGTCGATCACCCGGAATGTAAATTTCACCATTGCACCGGGCGAGCGCGTTGGTCTGGTCGGTGAGAGCGGCTGTGGGAAGACTGTCACGGGTCTGTCGCTGCTGCGCCTGCTGCCGCCGCAATCGGCGCGGATCCAGGGCGATATCCTGTTCAACGGGATCAACCTGGCCACGCTGTCGCCGCGGCGCATGCGCGCCGTGCGCGGCCGCGAGATCGCGATGATTTTTCAGGAACCGATGAGTGCGCTCGATCCGGTCTTCACGGTCGGTGACCAGATCAGCGAAGCCTATCGCATCCATTTTCCGGTCAGCCGTCAGGAAGGGCGCGAGCGCGCTATCGCTGCGCTGCGTGAAGTCGGCATCCCCGCGCCGGAACGCCGCTGCGACGAATATCCGCATCAACTCTCTGGCGGCATGCGCCAGCGGGTAATGATTGCGATGGCGTTGATCTGCAAGCCGAAGCTGCTGGTCGCCGACGAGCCGACCACCGCGCTCGATGTGACCGTGCAGGCGCAGATCACGGACCTCTTGCGTTCGTTGAGCGAGCGCACCGGGACTGCGCTGATTTTCATCACCCATGATCTCGGCGTCGTCGCCGAAACCTGTACCCGCATGATCACGATGTATGCCGGCGAAGTCGTCGAGGATGCCCCGGTAGACGATGTGCTGACGCGGCCACGGCATCCTTACACGTCAGGGCTGCTGCGCTCGTTGCCTGGCCTCAGCAAGCGCCGCGGCGTGTTGACCTCGATCCCGGGTCGTGTGCCATCGCCCAATGAGATGCCGGTCGGCTGCCGCTTCCGATCACGTTGTACGCATGCCGTGGCGGGCTGCGAGCGGAGCCAGCCAATGGTCGAGATCGAAAGCGGCCGTACTGCGCGCTGCTGGCGTGCCCCGGAACTCGTGCTGCCGGGAGCGGTGAACTGATGTCTTCCACGCAGAACCATAATAGCGATAGCGGCATTCTCGCGGTGCGCGATCTGCGCATCCTGTTCCCGACGCGCGACGGCCGCGACACGGTGAAGGCCATCGACGGCATGGACTTCGAGGTCCGCGCCGGTGAGACTTTTGGCATCATCGGTGAGTCTGGTTCG
The DNA here is from genome assembly GCF_041424195.1 of Tardiphaga sp. Lineage (NCBI taxonomy): Bacteria > Pseudomonadati > Pseudomonadota > Alphaproteobacteria > Hyphomicrobiales > Nitrobacteraceae > Tardiphaga > Tardiphaga sp. Next base: position 28,404 of record NZ_JBGMOE010000143.1, read on the forward strand.
GGCAAGACCACGCTCGGCCGCGCGCTGGTGTCGCTGTTGCCGCCGAGCCACGGCCAGATTCTGCATGACGGCACGGATCCGGCGATGCTCGGCACCGGCGCTTTCCGCAAGCACCGCCGCGACTACCAGATCATCTTCCAGGATCCCAACGCGGCGCTCAATCCGCGGATGACCATCATCGACAGCGTGGTCGAGCCGCTGGAGATCATGGGAGAGGGTGATCACGCGTCGCGCCGCCGCCGCGGCATCGAGGTGCTGGAACGGGTCGGTCTCGCAGCGGAGGCCGCCGATCGCTATCCGCACCAGCTCTCGGGCGGCCAGAAGCAGCGCGTCAATATCGCGCGCGTGCTGACGCTACGGCCAAAGGTCATTGTCTGCGATGAAGTGGTCGCGGCGCTCGACGTCTCCATTCGCGGCGACGTGCTCAATCTCTTTGCGGATCTGCAGCGCGAATTCGGCCTGACCTATGTGTTCATCACCCACGACATCTCCGTTGTCTCGCATATCTCGGACCGTATCGCCGTCACTTATCTCGGCAAGCTGATGGAACTCGGTCCCGCGGAGGATGTCGTCGGACATCCGCTGCATCCCTATACGCGAGCACTGCTTTCGGCAGAGCCCGTGCCGTTGCCATCGCATCTGCGCGTCGATCGTCGCATCATTCTCGAAGGCGAGATTCCGAGTCCGGTAGCGCCGCCATCCGGCTGTCGCTTCCGCACGCGCTGTCCGTCAGTACAGGCGCGCTGCGCAGAAGAAGTGCCGGCCTGGCGCGACGTCAAGCCGGGACACCGCGTCGCCTGTCATTTTGCGACCGCCGACGGGCCGCCGCCAGACAATCAAAAAGCGCATGGCGCATCATAATCACCGGGAGGAATTTCAAATGACCACAATCGATCTGGGCAAACGCGTGTTGCGTCGTCGCGACATCCTGGCGCTGATGGGCGGCGTCGCCGCCACCGGCGCGCTCGGCCTGCCGGCCTGGGCGCAGGAGGCCAAGAAGGGCGGCGTGCTGAAAGTCGCCGCTCCGGCCAATCCGTCGTCGCTCGATCCGGCCACCGGCGGCGCGGGTTCAGACCACAGCATCCTGTGGACCATGTATGACACGCTCGTCGAATGGGATTACGAGACGCTCAAGCCGAAGCCGGGCATGGCGAAGTGGTCGTTCCCCGATCCGAAGACGATGGTGCTCGATATCAGCACGGGTATCAAATTCCATGACGGTACGGCGATGGACGCCGAAGCCGTCAAGTTCAATCTTGAGCGCAACCGCACCGACCAGCGCTCTAACGTGAAACCCGACCTCTCCAGCGTCGAAGCGGTCGAAGTGACCGGTCCGCTGCAGGTCACGCTGAAGCTGAAAAACCCCGACACCGCGCTGCCGGCCATTCTGTCGGACCGTGCCGGCATGATGGTGTCGCCGACCAATATCAAGGCGCTCGGCAACGACACTGATCGCAAGCCGGTAGGTGCGGGCCCGTGGAAATTCGTGCGCTGGAACGACAACGAGATCATCGTCGTGACGCGCCATGACCAATACTGGCGCCCGGGCCGCCCTTATCTGGACGGTATCGAATTCAATATCATCCCGGAAAATGCCACGGCATTGCGTTCGGTTGTTGCCGGCCAGAACGACATGGCATTCCAGCTGCCGGCGCGGCTGAAGCCGGTGATCGAGCGCGCCAAGAATCTGGAGACGGTCACGTCGCCAACCCTGTATTGCATCCAGCTCTACTTGAACTATGCCCGCTCGCCCCTCGACAACATCAAAGTCCGTCAGGCGATCAATTTTGCGCTCGACCGTGATGCATTCGTCAAGGCGGCCCTTAACGGACTTGGCGAACCGGCACGGATGACGCTGCCGAGCTCGCATTGGGCGTTCAATAAGGACGTCGCGGGGATGTATCCGAACAATCCGGAAAAGGCGAAGCAGTTGCTCGCCGAAGCCGGCTACAAGGATGGTCTCGAATTGACCATCGGCGGTTACACCGACCAGGATTCGGTGCGACGTGGCGAGGTGATTCAGGATCAGCTTGGCAAGGCTGGCATCCGCCTCAAATTCACCCGCGGCACCATCGCTGAAATCAGCGCGCAGTTCTTCGCCACCGAGAAGAAGTTCGATCTGCTGGTATCGGCCTGGACCGGTCGTCCGGATCCGAGCATGACCTATGCGCTCGGCTTCGATAAAGGCGCCTACTACAATGCCGGCCGTACCGCGGATCCCGAGCTCTCCAAGCTGATCCAGGAGAGCCGCATCAGCGAGGACCTCGCCAAGCGCGCCGAAGTGTTCGCCAAGATCCAGAAGTTCACGGTGGAGAACGCCCTGTCGGCGCCGCTTGCGTTCCAGTTTGAACTCGATGCGCTGTCGGCCAAGGTGAAGGGCTTTAAGCCCAATCTGCTCGGCAAGCCGAAATTCGAAAACATCTCTCTCGGCTAACTCTCCGACATGACAACCAGCGCCGCGATCATCGCGGCGCCCTCAACGGGTATGATATACGCATGTCTAATTCCGGACGTCTCCGCATTATCGGTCGTCGCCTGCTGCAATCGATCCCGGTGGTGGTGCTGTCGACCTTCATCGTGTTCGGTCTGCTCAAGCTGGTGCCGGGCGATGTTGCGGTGACGCTTGCCGGCGACAATGCGTCTGATCAGCGGATCGCTGAAATCCGCGAGCTTTACGGCCTGAATCAGCCGTTCTTCCTGCAATACGGCTCGTGGCTCTGGAAGGCGGCGCATGGCGATCTCTCCAACTCGCTGATTTCAAATGAAGCGGTGCTGACCTCGATCCAGCGCTGCCTGCCGCATACGCTGCTGATCGTTGTGCTCGCCTTGTTGACGGCCATGCTTGTCGGCATTCCCCTGGGCATTGCTGCCGCGACCAAGCCCGGCTCGTGGATTGACGGTTTCGTCATGGCCATCGCCTCACTCGGTGTCGCCGTGCCGAATTTCTGGCTCGGCATGTTGCTGGTGGCGTTCTTCTCGCTGCAGCTGAACTGGCTGCCGGCCACCGGTGCGGTGTCGCTGATGAAGGACCCCTGGGCCTCGCTCAGCCATGCCATTTTACCAGCTGTGGCACTTGCATCGGGCGGTATTGCCGAGGTCGCGCGGCAATTGCGGTCCTCGCTGGTCGAGATCCTGTCGTCACAGCAGGTCCGCACATTGCATGCCAAGGGCCTGCCGCCGTCATCGATCCTGTGGCGGCACGGTTTGAAGAATGTCAGCGTCAATCTGCTCACTGTGGTCAGCCTGCTGGCCAACCGCATGCTGGCCGCGACCGTAGTGGTCGAGGCCGTGTTCGCGATCCCCGGCATGGGCGGCCTGATCGTCAACGGGGCGATGAACCGCGATTTCCCGGTGGTGCAGGGCGTGGTGTTCACCATGGTGCTGATCGTCGTCACGCTCAATCTGCTCACGGACATTCTCTATAGCGTCCTCGATCCGAGGATCTCGTCATGACCGATGCTGTGATGGCGCCCGAGCGCCCGCCGGGACGTTTCTCGGGTTTCGTGCGCTGGTTCGTCAGCGATCTACGTGGCGCGTTCAGCCTGACCTTCCTCCTCGCGCTGTTCGTGATCTCGGTCCTCGGCCCGTGGATCTCGCCATACGCGCCAGCCGCTCAGGATCTCGATGCCGCGCTGGCAACCATGTCGGCTCAACATTGGCTTGGTGCTGACGATCTCGGCCGGGATACGCTCAGCCGCCTGATCTATGGCGGCATGGCGTCGCTCTATGCGAGTTTTCTTGCCGTCACGATCGCTGTTCTGATCGGCGTCCCGGTCGGCATCCTCGCCGGCTATCTCGGCGGCTGGGTCGATGCCGTGATCAGCCGCATCATTGACAGCTTCCTGTCATTTCCGGCCATCGTGCTGGCGATCGCGGTCACCGGCGCTCTCGGCATCGGTTTGACCAATGGCATGATCTCGGTCGGCATCGTGTTCGCGCCGCAGCTGGCACGACTGGTGCGCGCCCGCACGCTGGTGGTGCGCAACGAACTCTATGTCGATGCTGCGCGCTGCTTTGGCGGCTCCACCAAACGCATTCTCTGGCGTCATGTGCTGCCGAATTCGATCCAGCCGGTGATCGTCCAGGTCACGCTGTTGCTTGCGGGCGCGTTGCTGGCCGAAGCCAGCCTCAGCTTTCTCGGTCTCGGCATCCAGCCGCCGGATCCGAGCTGGGGTGGGATGCTGGCGCGTGCCTATCAGAACATGGAGATCGCGCCGGAGCAGATGTATCCGCCCGGCCTCGCCATCCTGTTTACCGCACTGGCCTTCAACACGCTGGGTGAATCGCTGCGCGTCGCGCTCGACCCAACCATGAAACGCAATTGACCAAGACCAAGAACAAGGAAGACGGTGATGACCGCAAGCGCCAAGGAAACTGAATATCTCGCCAGGCTGCGCGAGCTGTGGGCCAAGGCCTGGCCGAAGGGCACGCCGAACAAGCCGCAATATCTGCATGGGGAGGTGGCGCTGACCGAATATCTGCGCGCCTGGGCCAGGCGTAATCCTGAAAAGCCTGCGGTGATTTTCTATGGTCACGTCACCACTTATGCCGAACTCGACGCGCAGAGTGATCGCTTCGCGGCATTGCTGATGGAGAAGGGCGTCCGCAAGGGCGACCGTGTCGCGGTGTTCCTGCCGAACTGCCCGCAATTCCATATCGTATTCTTTGGCATCCTCAAGCTTGGCGCTATTCACGTGCCGGTCAGTCCGTTGTCGCGCGCGTTCGAACTGTCCTACGAATTGAACGATACCGACGCCGAAGTCATCGTGGCGCTGGATCAACTGGCACCGGTGGTCGATCAGGTACGGGGCGAATCCAAGCTGCGCGAGGTGATTGTCACCAGTTTCGCGGATGTGCTTCCGGCCAAGCCGACCATTCCCGTTCCGGACTCGATCAGTGCGCCGCGTATTGCCATCCCCGGTGCGACCGATTTACTGCCAGCGCTGGCTGCACTGCCAGCGCCAAAGCCGCTGCCGCCGGCCGGGCTCGATGATATCGCCGCGCTGAATTACACGGGTGGCACTACCGGTATGCCGAAGGGCTGCGTACACACCCAGCGCGATATGGTCTATACGGCCGCCGCCAATCACGGCATCTCCGTCGTTGCCAATGAAGACAGCGTCTTTATGTCGTTCTTCCCGGAGTTCTGGATTGCCGGCGAGAATTTCGGCCTGATCTTCCCGATGTTTACGGGTGCAACACTTGTCCTGCTGGCGCGCTGGGATGCGATCGGGGCACTGTCGGCAATCGATCACTACAAGGTCAATGTCACCGCGATGCCGGTGGATGGCGCCGTCGAGTTGATGGATCACCCGCGCTTCAAGGAGTTTGACCTCTCGTCGCTCAGCCAGGTGCGCGTCGTATCCTTTGTGAAGAAGCTCAATCCGGCCTATCGCAAGCGCTGGAAGGATCTCACCGGCACGATCCTGACCGAAGCGTCGTGGGGAATGACCGAGACCCATACATCCAACACCCTTACGGCCGGTTTCCAGGATGATGATTTCGATCTGCTGTCGCAGCCGATCTTTGTTGGCCTTCCGGTGCCAGGTGCCGAGTTCAAGATCACCGATTTCGAAACCGGCGAGCTGGTGCCGCTTGGCGGCGAGGGCGAGATCCGCGTCCGCACGCCGTCGCTGCTCAAGAGCTACTGGAATAAGCCGGAAGCGACAGCGGAGTCGCTGATCGACGGCTGGCTGCGCACTGGCGATATCGGCACCATCGATACCGACGGCTTCCTGCACTTCCTCGGCCGCCGCAAGGAAATGCTGAAGGTCAAGGGCATGAGCGTATTTCCGCCGGAAATCGAGGCGCTGCTCGGCCAGCATCCAAAGGTGCTCGGATCGGGCGTGGTCGGTCGCGACGATGCCAGCAAGGGGCAAGTGCCGGTTGCCTTCATCCAGCTCAAGCCGGAAGAGATCGGCACCGTTACGCCTGCTGAGCTGCAGGCGTGGTGCGCCGAACGAATGGCCGTTTACAAGGTACCGGAGGTCCGCATCATCGACGCGCTGCCGATGACTGCCACCGGCAAGGTGAAGAAGCAGGAACTCGACGCCAACGCGCCGCAGTAAATCGAAACGTTACATGGCCCCGGGTGTGGATAATGCCGCCCCGGATCGCGTCTATTGTTCACGGAGAGTTTGATGTCCTTTCGCAAATTGCTGATCGCCAATCGCGGCGAGATCGCCATTCGTATCGCGCGCGCCGCGGCTGATGCAGGTCTTGCCACCGTCGCGATCTATCCAGCCGATGACGCGCTGTCGCTGCATGTACGGATCGCCGACCAGTCCACGGAAATCCCCGGCCGTGGTGCGCGTGCCTATCTCGACATCGACGGCGTGATCGCTGCCGCCAAGGCCACCGGCTGCGATGCGCTGCATCCGGGCTACGGCTTCCTCAGCGAGAACGCCGATCTGGCCCGCCGCTGCGCCGAAGAGGGCATTACCTTTGTCGGCCCGTCACCCGCGGCATTGCAGCTGTTCGGTGACAAGGTCGCGGCCAAGCAACTCGCCAAGCGCTGTGGTGTACCGATCATCGCGGGCACCACCGGCCCCTCGACGCTTGATGAGGTAAGAGCGTTCTTTACATCGCTCGGTAGCAATGCTGCCGTGATGATCAAGGCCATGGCTGGCGGCGGCGGCCGCGGCATGCGCGTTGTCGAGCGTGCGGAGGATCTCGACGAGGCCTATGCGCGCTGCCAGTCGGAAGCCAAGGCGGCCTTCGGCAGCGACGGCGTCTATGTTGAGCGCCTCATTCGCAATGCCCGTCATATCGAAGTGCAGATCATCGGCGATCGTCACGGCGATATCAGCCAGCTCTGGGAGCGTGAATGCACGATCCAGCGCCGCAACCAGAAGCTGGTCGAAGTGGCGCCGAGTCCGTCGCTGTCACATAAATTGCGCAGCCGCATCGTTGAATCCGCCAAAAATCTCGCGGCAGAGGCGAGGTATGACAGCCTCGGCACGTTCGAATTCCTGGTCGATGGCGAGGCCGGCGAGGGCGATGGCGCCTTCGCCTTTATCGAGGCCAATCCGCGGCTGCAGGTCGAGCACACCGTGACCGAGGAAGTGCTATCGGTCGATCTGGTGCGGTCGCAGCTCGCGGTCGCCGGCGGGGCCACGCTGGCGTCACTTGGCCTCGATCAGGCCTCGGTGCCGAGCCCGCGCGGCTTCGCCATGCAGCTCCGCATCAATATGGAAACCATGGACGCGTCAGGAGCGACCAAGCCCACCGGCGGCACGCTGGCGGTTTTCGAGCCGCCATCGGGGCCCGGCGTGCGCGTCGATACGTTTGGCTATGCCGGTTACAGGACCAGTGCGGCTTTTGACTCGCTGCTGGCCAAGGTCATCGTCCATACGCCGATGAAATGGCCGGACGTCATCAAAAAAGGCTCGCGGGCGCTGCGCGAATTCCGCATCGAAGGTGTCGCCACCAATATTCCGTTCATGCAGGCGATCCTCGCCAATGCCGATTTCCAGGCCAATCGCATCAGCACCAGTTTCATCGATCGTAATGTTGCCGAGCTGGTCGGCGCCGCGCAGACCCCCGGAAAGCCGCTGTTCGACGCGCTCGGCCAGTCTGCGCAGTCGGCCACATCCGCTGGCATAGCGACACCCGTACCGGAAGGATCGGTACCGGTCGCGGCGCCGCTGCAGGGGACCGTTGTGTCGATCCCGGTGGCCGAGGGCGACGTTGTACGTCCTGGCCAGCAGCTCGCCATCATCGAATCGATGAAGATGGAGCATCTGGTGACGGCGGAGCAGGGCGGCCGTGTCACTCGCATCGCGGCGGCTGACGGCGTCACGCTGATGCAGGGCGAGCCCATTCTTTATATCGAGCCGCAGGACGTCGCTGGCGATGCAGCGGCGGAAGAAGCGGATGTCGATCTCGATCACATTCGTCCCGACCTTGCCGAACTGATCGCTCGCCAGGGCAACACCCTGGATGAAAACCGGCCATCCTCGGTCGAGCGTCGCCGCAAGACCAATCAGCGCACGGCGCGTGAGAACATCGCGCAACTCGTCGATGACGGCTCCTTCATGGAATACGGAAGCCTCGCCATTGCCGGCCAGCGGAGGCGGCGCGCCCTCGACGATCTCATCAAGAATACGCCGGCCGATGGCCTCGTCGCCGGCACAGCCACGGTCAATGCAGCGAAATTCGGCGATCACGAAGCGCGCTGCATGGTGATCTCCTATGACTATACGGTGCTGGCCGGCACCCAGGGTCATATGAACCACAAGAAGATCGACCGCATGCTGTCGCTGGTCGAACAGTGGAAAATGCCGCTGGTGTTCTATGCCGAAGGTGGCGGCGGTCGTCCCGGCGATACCGACCGGCTCGGCTTGACCGGGTTGGACGGTCCGTCCTTCGTGCAATTCGCCAAGCTGTCCGGGCTGGTCCCCGTCATCGGCGTCGTGTCCGGCTATTGCTTCGCCGGCAATGCCGCGATGCTCGGCTGCTGCGATGTCATCATCGCCACCAGGAATGCTTCGATCGGGATGGGCGGTCCGGCGATGATCGAAGGCGGCGGGCTCGGCGTCTATCATCCCGCCGAAGTCGGGCCGGTATCCTTCCAGTCGCCGAATGGCGTTGTCGATATCCTCGTCGAGGACGAAGAGGAAGCGACGAGGACCGCGCAAAAATATCTGTCCTATTTCCAGGGTGCCGTCACGGAGTGGCGCGCGCCCGATCAGCGGCTGTTGCGTCGCGCAATCCCGGAGAACCGGCTGCGCGTCTATGACATTCGTAATGTGATCGATCTGATTGCCGACGAGGATTCTGTATTGGAAATCCGTCGCGACTTCGGCGTCGGCATGATCACGGCCTTCATCCGCATCGAGGGCAAGCCGTTCGGCCTCATCGCCAATAATCCGAAGCATCTCGGCGGTGCCATCGATGCGGCGGCCGGCGACAAGGCGGCGCGATTCCTGCAGCTCTGTGACGCGTTCGACATTCCGATCGTGTCGTTGTGCGACACGCCGGGCTTTATGGTCGGGCCGGAAGCCGAGAAGACTGCGATCGTGCGCCATGTCGCGCGCATGTTCGTCACCGGCGCGAGCATCACGGTGCCGCTATTCGGCATCGTGCTGCGCAAGGGTTATGGGCTCGGCGCGCAGTCGATGATCGGTGGCGGTTTTCACGCCTCGTTCTTCACAACGGCTTGGCCGACTGGCGAATTCGGCGGCATGGGGCTGGAAGGCTACGTCCGGCTCGGCTTCCGCAAGGAGATGGAGGCGATTGCGGATCCGGTCGAGCGCGAGACCTATTATAAGAACAAGGTCGCTGAGCTCTATGCGAACGGCAAGGCAACCTCGATCGCCTCGGTATTCGAGATCGACAATGTCATCGACCCCGCCGAGACGCGGCGCTGGGTGATGGCCGGCCTGCGCTCGGTGCCGAAGCCGCCGCAACGACAGGGCCGCAAGCGTCCCTGCGTTGACACCTGGTAGCCACAACACCGGCGCAAGCGTCGATAGACCGCATTTTTCGAGGAAACGTCAATGACATCAGCCGCTTTCGACACCTTGATCGAAGATAGCGAAAATATGTTCGTCGGCCCATGGCGCCAGCCGCGTCAGATGCTGCATGCGCAGACCTACGACTCGCACGCCTCCATCCATGACGACGCCACTGCGCAGAAGCTGGGCTTCAAGGGCGGCACTATCGAAGGTCCGACTCATTTCAGCCAGTTTGCACCGCTCTGCGAGCGGCTGTGGGGCAAGGAATGGTTTGAGACCGGCTGTATCTCGGCGCACTACCGCGCCGCCGCCTTCGAAGGCGAAGAGGTGCAGGCCATCGTCGAGAAGCCGGCCGACGGCGGCAACTACGCCACGATCCGAATGATGAAACGCGACGGCACCGAAGTGCTGCGTGGCAGCGCGTCGATCGGCAGTGATGCGCCGGCCTCCGCGCTGGATATCCGGCTCACCGAGTTGAAGCCGTTGAATGATGCGGTAATCCTGCGCGACATCAAGCTCGGCATGACCACTGCGTCGCAGACCGTTCGGATGGATTTCGATCAGAACATGGGCGAGCTCTATCCATTCTCGCTGGAACAGAAGCTCAAGGTGATCACCGAGCCCTCGCCATATTATGAGCCCGAGTGCGCAGGCGCCTCGCCATGGGGACGCGCGATCATTCCGGTCGAGATGCTCAGCGTGTTGTTTCAGCACGGTAGCAAGAAGGATCGCCTGCCGGTCAAGGGGCCGGCTGTGGGCCTGTTCGCCGATCAGGAAATCCGGCTGCTGCGCGGGCCATTGTTCGTCGGCGAGGACTATCGGATCGAACGCAAGGTCGTCGCCATGTCCGGCAGCAGGCGCACCGAAAGCCTGTGGGTGCGCACCGCGGTGTTCGATGGTTCAGACGCGCTCGTGGCCACCATGCTGCTCAATCTGGCCACGCTCAAGGAGTCATACGCTACCTATGACCAGGAATTTGCTTTGTTGCATCCAGGTTTATGAGGCAAGGGTTGACCCCCCAGGGGCAATTTCTATCAAATCGGCGGCCGATCGAAGTCATCGGCTCACCGGCCTCCCGGCTCTCGGAGTGCCGAGCTGCCGAGTAGCGAATGCGACGCCACCATTTCATACTCGCGCCCATCTTTGCTACGAGATTTGAGTGCTGCACCGGCCGTTTGAACCCGCCACGCAAAGCGAACGTTCACTTGCACTTGGTCTGTGAACGTCTCGACTGCTCGTCAACAGCTGGTTCTCAAGGCGGCGGTTGGCGGCTTTCAGCCTTCTTTCTTGCCGGGCAAATGGCAATCGATGTTCCATGCCTCCCGCACTCGTGCGTCAGTGAGGCATCCACATCGTCGAGGCCTGATCGCTCGATTCGCGTTGCTCGAGGCGATCGGCTTCCTGGCGGTACTCGTGCGATGCTTCGATCAGTCGCGAAACAGTGACGGCATCCAGAATGGTCCTTGCCAACCGTTCGGCGCGCATCGCCTGGTCCCTGAGATACTGAACTCTGGTCATCTTCTGCCCTCACACTTGCCGATACAAGTTGAGTCAATTTCAATCGTTCCCAGCCTGTTCCCAGATGCTTAACAGACCGTAAGCGGCGCTGGTGTCTCAGAGAGAATTCTCATGCGCCGTGATCGACGCGATGTCGTCAACCCTAACGCTCCCCCGTCGCCGTGCATTCAGGTTAAGCCCGAACATTTCGCCTGAGGTGGTAGATAGGTAAATCGCCTTCACTTTCGATGTTCACGCGGTTGCTACCCCCCGGTTCAAACGGGGAGATCGCAATGTCAGGGAATGCAGGAATCGCCAAGCGGCTGGAGAAATTTCCGGCGTTCGACGGCTTTCGGGGAATCGGCGTGGTGGTGGTGGTGTTCACCCATTGCCCGCAGGTACTGGACAGCAGCGCCTATAATGCGATCTGGTATGTCAACCAGCTGTCACGCGTGGGCTATATCGCGCTCGATATCTTCTTCGTGATCTCAGGCTTCTTCATTACGCGTTTGCTGCTGCGCGAGCGAGCCAAAACCGGTCGCATTTCCTTCAAGGATTTCTATATGCGCCGGGCGCTGCGCATCTTCCCGGTCTATTATCTCACGATCTTCGCTTGCTACTTCATCTTTAGATTAGGCCCCGCGGAGACGCTGAGCCTTCTGACCTACACGTTCAGTTTCTATCACCCGCTGCATGGGGCGCCGAACCCGCTGGAACACACCTGGTCATTGTCGGTGGAGGAGCAGTTCTATTTCTTCTGGCCGATGCTGATCCTCATCGTGGCGCCGGCCTGGCTCAATGTCGTGACCGGCCGGGTAATCCCGCTGCTGGCAGTGGCGAGCGGGTTGTTGATGGCGCTGCTGTTCATCAATCACGACTCGCGAGAGGCAGGCGACCTCGTCTATATGTCGCTGTTTACCCGCATGCTGTCGCTGTCGCTCGGCGGCTGGCTGGCAGTGCGCGAATTCGAGAACCGGCCGCTGCGCGGTTGGCGCTGTGCAGCGCTCGTGGGCGCAGCGGTGGTGATCCTTGTGATTGACCGGAGGGGCCGCGACCTCGGCATTATCACCTCGCAACCAGTCTACTGGACCCTTGCGCTGATCGCCTATTCGATGGTGAGCGTGTCCTTCGTCGCTACGCTGGTGTTCGATCGTGGCATTATCAAACGTGTGATGACGGCGATCCTGTCGCTGTCCCTGTTCCGCGGGCTCGGCCATCTCTCTTACGCGATGTATGTGTTCCATCTGCCGGTGTTGTTCTATCTCGGCCTCAACGATGCCGCGATCCATGGCGCCAAGGTACCGATCCTCCAGGTCGCGCTTGCTTTCGGCATTACGCTTGGCCTGTCGATCCTGTCCTACTATCTGCTCGAAAGTCCGATGGCGAAACTGAAGCAGAATTTCAGCGGCACCAGGCCGGCGGAGCCGGCCAACGCAAAGCCAGCAAGCATCACCCAGGACGACCGGCTTGCGGGGTTTGCGCGCGAGGCGTTTCTTCCCCGAGAGCATCGCGCCAGACCGCTCGACGACCTCCCGCAGCGGACGACGATCTGGCCGGGCGTTCGTCGCACTCAGGCGAAATAATGTCGACTGCGGCGACGCGGGGCACCCAATTGCGATCGAGGCGCGAAGCCGTCGTGGTCAGCCTCGGTGACGTGCGCGTGATGACGGGGATCGTCGATCGGAGAGGGCGAAACCGGTTCGCCGAGGCCATATGGCGGCGGCAAGACTTGACGAAGCCTCGTGGCTGCGTCTCATTGGCCGGCAGCACGGCGATAGTCCGTGCCTGCCCGGAGGTCTCGCCCGATGATCACGCTCTACCATTGCGCCCGCGCGCGCTCGTTCCGCCCGCTGTGGACGCTCGAGGAGCTTGGACTGCCCTATGAGCTGAAGATGTTGCCATTCCCGCCGCGTGTCTTTGCCAAGGAATATCTCGGCATCAATCCGCTCGGCACCATTCCGCTGATGCTCGATGGCGAGACGCGGATGACGGAATCAGCGGCGATCGCGCAATATCTCGTGACCAAATATGGCCCGACGCCGTTGGCCGTTGGCGTCGATGAACCGGATTTCGGCGCGTTCCTGAATTGGTTGCATTTCGGCGAGGCAACGCTGACCTTCCCGCAGGCGCTGGTGCTGCGGTATTCGAAGCTTGAGCCGGAGGAGCGCCGTCATCCGCAAGTGGTCGAGGATTACTCGAAGTTCTTTCTGGGCCGGTTGCGCATGATCGAGACCATCACCACCGGCAACGACTATGTCTGCGCCGACCGTTTCACCGCCGCGGATATTTCCGTCGGCTATGCACTGCTGCTCGCCAATCGTCTCGGGCTTGCATCGCAATTCGGGCCGAATGTCACGGCCTACTGGGCACGATTGCAACGGCGCGAGGGCTATCTGCGTGCGATGGAGTCGGAAAACCGCGCGGGCGACGCGCTGGGTTTGGCGCGCCGCTTCTAAACGGCTATACCAACGACATCACATTCAATTGAGCGAGCAACTCCGATGGCCAATGACAGCGTGATCCTGGAGAAGAAAGACGCCGCACTTTGGATCACCATCAACCGCCCCGAGAAACGCAATGCCATGAATGCCGATGTCATCGCCGGCATCACCCATGGCTATCGCACGGCGCACGAGGACTCGGATGTGCGGGTCATCGTGCTGACCGGTGCGGGCGAAAAGGCGTTCTGTGCCGGGGCCGATCTGGCAAATGCCGGCGCGGCCTTCTCGATGGATTTCTCCAAGCCGAATGGCGATCTCGCGGATCTGATGCGGCTGTCGCAGAGCGCGACCAAGCCTGCGATTGCGCGCGTCAATGGCGTCTGCATGGCCGGTGGCATGGGCCTGTTGTGCATGACCGACATGGCGGTGGCTGCGGACAACGCGATCTTCGGCCTGCCAGAGGTGAAGGTCGGCGTGTTTCCGATGCAGGTGCTGGCGCTGCTGCAATCGATCGCGCCGCGCCGGCTGGTCAACGAATGGTGCATCACCGGTGAGCCGTTCGACGCGCAGACCGCGCTTGGTGCGGGCCTGCTGAATCACGTCGTGCCGGCGGCCGAACTCGATACCAAGATCGACTGGTTGATTTCGCGTATCACCGACAAGTCGCCGACGGCGATCCGCCGCGGGAAGTATGCGATGCGCGCTATTGCCGCAATGTCGTTCGACGAGAGCATTGCCTATACCGAAAGTCAGATCGCGATCCTGTCGATGACCGAGGATGCGAAGGAAGGCCTCAAGGCATTCGGCGAAAAGCGCAAGCCGGTCTGGCCGGGGAGGTAAGCGCGGGCTTCCCGGCGGAGGATTGCCTGCCTCTGCAGCAGACCATGTCATCGTCCATGCAAGCTGGCCGTATCGTCAGCCTTAAAGTGGAATTAACAGTGTCGCTGTACCCTCGCAGCCCGTGAGCGACCAGGCAATCAGCAGCGCAACCAAACAGTTCCCGGTGCGGGCAGCGATGCCGTTGCTGGTGAGCGCGTGCGTCTATGTCATGCTGCTGGCGCTCGGGCCGCGGCTCCTGAACGATCCGGACAGCTACTCCCATATCGCCATCGGACGCTGGATCCTGGCCAATGGCGTCATCCCATCGACGGACTCGTTCTCCTTCTCCATGCATGGCGGCCACTGGCTTGCCTTCGAATGGCTTTCCGAGGTCATTTACGGGGCGATCTACACGCTTGCCGGCTGGCATGGCGTCGTGGCGCTCGCTGCCGCAGCGATCGCGCTTGCCGTCGGGCTGCTGACGCAGTTTCTGCTGCGGGAATTTTCACCGAAGCCGGTACTGTTCATCGTCGCAGCGGTGGTCGTCCTTCTGGCTCCGCACCTGTTGGCGCGGCCGCATGTATTGGCACTGCCGGTCATGATGGCCTGGGCAACGGCGCTCGTTCGCGCCATGGATGCGCGCGCACGCCCGCCTTATTGGGCGTTACCCCTGCTGGTCCTTTGGGCCAATCTCCATGGCAGCGTGATCCTGGCTTTGGGATTGATCGGACCCGCAATCGTTGAAGTCCTCATACGAAACAAGCTGCGCGAGCAGCCTCGCGAGCTGCTCCACTGGCTCGCCTTTGCGGCTCTTGCTGTTATCGCATCCTGTCTGACCCCTTACGGGCCCGGCACGCTGCTGATGCCGCTGACGACTCTCGGTCTTGGCGATGCGCTCAACTGGATCGGCGAATGGCGGTCGCAGAATTTCAGCCGCGTCGGCACTTTCGAAATCCTTTTGCTCGCGGGAATCTTTGCTCTGTCGCGCGGCGTGACGCTTCCCGTGGTGCGTGCCCTGGTCGTCATCGGGTTGTTGCATTTTGCCCTGGCGCAGGTGCGCAATGTCGATCTGCTTGCCATGCTGGCGCCGCTCTATCTGGCCGCGCCGATCGCACGGCAGTTTCAAGCAAAGGCCGAGGAGGGCGAGGCTCACTCAGGCTGGAGCCTGCAGGCCGCGGCTGTCGGCGTCATGATCCTGGCGACCGCGGTCGCGACCGCGCGCGACGTTCGGCCTGCTTCCCGAAACACGCCGCAGGCGGCGCTGGCCGGTGCCGGCCTGACGGCGGGGCACCGTATCCTCAACGACTATTCGTTCGGCGGCTATCTGATCTTCGCAGGCATTCCCACCTTCATCGATGGTCGCGGCGAGCTCTATGGCGGTCGCTTTCTCCATCGCTACAACAGCGGCCTCTCGCTGGCTGACCTGAATGATTTTCTGAAACTGCTCGACGACTATAAAATCGACGCCACGCTGCTGGAGCCGGACACGCCGGCGGTGGCGTTGCTTGATCGGCTGCCGGACTGGAAACGTGTCTATGGCGATGACGTCGCGGTGGTCCACAAGCGTCAGAGCGCGGCAGCGAAGTAGCTCAGGCGGTACCAAAGGTCGCGTATTGCGCGCCGAGCGGCAGGCCGCCCAAGGCGCTTTCGACGCGCCGCGCGACTGTCGCTTCCCAGGGCAGCAGCAGGAAATGCTGCGAAGCGATCTGGCGGAAACCGGCGCTCGCCATGAGCTTTTGGGTCCTGCCGGCGCCGAGCAACACGGCGTCGCGGTCGAACTCGCAGCGTGCAACGGCAAGACGCGTCAGCGGATTCAACGGATTGTGCTCGATGACGCAGACCACGCCGCCCGGCCGCACCACGCGACGCATCTCGCTCATGAAACCCGCCCATTCCGCAGGCGGGACGTGATGCATGACGCAGATCGTGGTGACCAGATCGAAACTGGCATCTGCGAACGGAAAATGGATGCCGTCGAAAGCCCGGTAATCGACGTCAGGGTTGTCGACCTGCGCCTGCGCGATGCTGGCGGAGGATACGTCGATGCCGCTGAGCTGGCCAACCATTCCGCGCAGCAGCGGATGGAAGCTGCCGACGCCGCAGCCGGCGTCAAGCATGTCAGGCTTTTTCGATTGCGGTCGCGCTGCGATCAGGTCACGCAGCAGATCGGCCTTGGCGCGCATGAAAAAGCTGTGCGGCAGGCCGGAGAAGTCGATCGAGGATTGAACGACGTCGCGATAGTTGCTGCGGTAACTGTCGAAAAGCTGGCTCATGACAATCCGCTCAATCAGGCACTGCGTGAAGTGCGGTAAGAGGCTTCGTTCTGATCGCGTTCGAAACCGACGCGGTTCTGGACCACATAAAGCGGGCGATGCTTCGCTTCTGCATGAATGCGTCCGACATAGAGACCGACGATGCCGGTCATCAGCATGTTCAATCCACAGAGCAGCGACACAATGACGATGATCGACGACCAGCCCGCGACCAGGTGAGGGTCGTTGGTCAACCACAGCACCAGCACCCTGCCGCCGTAGAGGAGTGCCAGGCCCGACACAACGAGACCGCACCAGATCGCCAGCCGCAGCGGCGCGTCGGAAAAGCCGAGCGCGGCCGACATCGCGAGGCGAGCCATCTTGAACAGCGGATATTTGGTTTCGCCGGCGGCGCGTTCGAGGCGATGGAAGCTGACCTCGGCCTGGCGGAAGCCGAGCCAGGCGATCATGCCGCGCACGAAGCGATCGCGCTCCGGCATCTGGCGCAGCGCGTCCAGCACCTTGCGATCGATCAGGCGGAAGTCGCCGACGTCTGCCGGGATACGAACCGAGGTCATACGGCCAAGCACGCGATAGAACACATGGGCGGTGGCGCGCTTGAACGCGCTTTCGCTGGCGCGAGACAGGCGGCGTGCATAGACCACATCATTGCCTTCGCGCCATTTGGCGATCAGTTGTTCGACCACTTCGGGCGGGTCCTGCAGATCCGCGTCCATGACGACGATGGCGTCGCCTTGCGCGGCGTCCATGCCGGCGGTGATGGCCACCTGATGGCCGAAATTGCGGGACAGGCCGATATAACGGAACCGCGGGTCATCCTTGGCCAGCGCCTGCAGCACGATGGGGCTGGCGTCACTGCTGCCGTCGTCCACGAAGATGGCCTCTGCGGGGCCGCCGAGGCGATCAAGCAGCAATCCGAGCCGGCGGATCAACACGGGCAGCACGGCCTCTTCATTATAGACCGGCACGACGATGCTGTAGATGATCCGTCCGCCATCAATCGTCATTTTGGGGTTCCGCCCTGCTGAATGGCGGGATCCTAAGCCCTGATGGTTAAGGCGGCCTTGCAAAGAGCCTTGAAATCAGGCGCCTTTGAGCCGCCTTCATAGGGCCGCGCCACCGCAAGCGGGATTACCTTGTGGTCCGCTCGGCTATGGCTGCCGGTGTATTTTGTAGAGGACAAAACGTGCGGACCTGTCCACCTCCTGCAGTCTGTCGGGCAGCGGGTTCGCCGAAGCGGGACCGAGCACATAGAGATAGTCGAAATCGCGGTGCCAGGTCTGGATGAACGGAGGAAAGTCTGTCGCGGTGCGGCCGGCCGCAACTGCGCTAAGCAAACGTATGGGGACCGGCCCGCCATATGGAATGGCAAGGCGCTGCATGCCGGCGATGGGGCGAATTGGCTGCTTTCCGACCTCGGTGAACAGGTTGGGGACGAATGCGTTCGCATAATGCACGGCCAGGGTCGGAGCATAGGCCATCGGATATTGCGTGAGGTCTCTGAACGGCGGGTCTTCGCCATCGCCGCTCGTTCCCGTGAGTACCCGCGCGCCGCGGTCAATCCGATGAAACGACTCGATCAGAGTTGTATAGTCCGCACGGTAAGAGAGCCAGACGGCAAACACGGTCGCAAGATTGGCGAGGATAACGCCGGTGACCAGGAGCAGCGCGGCAGCCACCCATCGTCGGCTTGGTAACGAGAATGAGCAAAATGCCGCAACGATCATCGCCGCGGCGGGTATAATCCGGAGGTCGGCAAATGACGTCCCGAGAAGCTTCGAAGGAATGACCAAATACAGCAGCGCGAAACCGGCGGCGAGCCAGATGCCGACCGGTTCGATCGTCAGGACATCGCGCTTGAGCGCCAGATACAACGACACCAGCAGGACAAGAACGCACGCGGCGGACACCGTCAAATTATAGCCGTTCATGATCCGAAACAGCCAGATCGGCTTGTACTGAAACAGCCATTCCGTGCCCTCGCTGCCAACAGAGCCGGCGGTGGCGCGCATCACCACCAGCAGAAGAGCGACGGGCACTGCGAGAAGCATCAGGCGCAGTGCGGTGACGTGATACGACGCCTTCTGCCGGTGAGCGCGCCACAGCTCGTAAAAACCGATAGCTGCGCCGTAGATGCCCAGCGAAAAGAAATGCACCGCGAACAGCGCGCCGACGAAGATGGCGTTGACAACGAAGCGCGTGAACAACGAACGCTCGATGACCGTCAGATAGGCTGCGACGCCCCAAAGCGAGACGCCGAGACCGAATTCAAAATTCAGGAACCCCCAGCTGAAGGGCAGGCAGTAGAGGAACAGCAGCGCGGCGAAGCCGCCCATCTGGGTGCGACCCTTCGCGACCCGTTCGAGCGTCAGCGCGCCGCCGATAATCAACAACTGGCTGCAGAGCAGAAACAGCCGGGTCGCGTTTTCGACACCGACCCATCGTGCCATCTGTGGGATGAGCAAATCCATCCCGAGATTGGGATAGAGCGCCCAATGCACTTCGTAATACGGGTTGGCGCCGGGCTTCCCATTCTCAGCCAGAAGATACATGCGGGCCAGGTGATTGGGATAATCGACCATCGCCGGAATCGGTGTCAGTACTGTGGGAAGAAGCGAGGCCGCCGTCAGCAATGCAAAAACGACGATCGCTGCAGTCCGATACGGATCCGCATGCGTCCAGGCAGACATGGCCTTCGATTTTTGCGTGATCATGCTCACTGGTCGAGATAGCCATTGGGATTTTTCCGCTGCCAGTTCCAGGCGTCGCGACACATCTCCGCAATGCCGCGCTTTGCGTGCCATCCGAGAACATTTGCGGCAAGCTCTGCGCTTGCATAGTAACTGGCGATATCACCGGCGCGTCTCGGTGCAAAAGTGATAGGGATCGTCTTGCCGCACGCGCCCGCATAGGCGTCAACCAACTCCAGCACACTGGTGCCTCGTCCGGTTCCGAGATTGACCTTAAGGACCCGCTGCTTGTCGGCACAGTCAAGGGCCGCTACGTGCCCGGCTGCCAGATCGGCCACATGGACATAGTCGCGTATGCCGGTGCCGTCCGGTGTCGGGTAATCGTTGCCATAGACATTCAGCACGGGCAGGCGTCCAATAGCGACGCGCGAGATGTAAGGCATCAGATTATTCGGAATGCCATTGGGGTCTTCTCCGATCAGCCCGCTTTCGTGACTGCCGACCGGATTGAAATAGCGCAGAATCACGACATTCAACGGGCTTTGGGATTGCGCAATGTCGCTCAGCAATTCCTCGGCCTGCATTTTGGTGCGGCCATAGGGGCTGAACGGTGCGAGCTTGTGGTCCTCCCGCAAGGGCAACATATCTGGCTCACCGTAGACCGTCGCCGACGACGAGAACACGATATTGCGCACGCCGGTCTGCTGCATGGCCTGTGCCAGCCTCAGGGTTCCGACCACGTTGCAATCGTAATACTCGGTCGACTTGCTGACGGAATCCGCAACGGACTTCAGTCCGGCGAGATGAATGACCGCGCTGCAGCCATGCGCTGACAGTGCCGATATCAGCGCTTCGACGTCGCGCACGTCGCCTCTGACGACCTCCGGCGCCGTACCGGTGATCCGCCGGATCCGATTGATGACTTCGGGGTGGCTGTTACAGAAATTGTCATAGACCACGACCTTGCGACCGGCGTGGATCAGCTCCACGCAGATATGCGAACCTACAAAGCCGGCGCCGCCTGTAATCATCACCGTCATATCGGAATTGTCCTGCCTGGAAGCCGTCGGGCTGCACCGAGACTAGCTCTGTCAGCTTAATAAACGGCAGTTCGTGGCGATAGTCGCCTTAGTTAGCGAATTATATATATGGATTAGCCAGCGCGCGTCAGCCGATGCAACGTCACTTCCGGTGGGCAGTTGAGCCGCACCGGCAGCAGGCTGGTGCCGACGCCGGCGGAGGTGTAGCCGGCCATTCCCTCATGGCACCACGCACCGTTGCCCATATGGCGGGGCAGCACGGCCTCCAGCTTGATGGCGTAGCCGCCGGGCAGGCAGAGCTGGCCGCCATGGGTATGGCCGCTCAGCATGAGGTCGAAATTGTGCTTGGCCGCCTCGGCATAGGTCTCCGGCGTGTGCGACAGCAGGATCGAGAAGGCATCCTTCGGAATTTGCGACGCGGCCTTCGGGATGTCGTCGGCGAGATAGAAATGCGGATCGTCGACACCGGCGAGATAGATGCGCGCATCGCCGCGGGTAATCGTGTCGCATTCATTGAACATCATGCGGATGCCCATGGCTTCCAGCGCCGGCGTCATACGGATGCTGTCGTGATTGCCGAGAACGCCATAGACGGGGTCGCGCAGCTTTGCACGCAATTCGCCGACACCTTCGGTGGCGCGCTGATACGGACCGTAGGTCTTGCCGCGATAGTCGCCGGTCAGCACACAGATGTCATATTGGAGATCGCCGACGAAGGAGATCAGGTGGCGGAGCGCGTTTTCGCTGAGATCGACGTGAAGATCGCTGATATGCAGGATCGTGAAGCCATCGAATGCGGCGGGCAGGCGCGGCGAGGCGACGATATTCTCACGCACCAACACGCGGTCGGCCTCGCGGCGGGCGCGGCCATAGAGGCCGGTGAACTTCAGCGCGGTGCGAACGATCGGCGGCGCGGTGAGCCAGTTCTCCAGATTGAAGAACAGGCGACCCTGGCCGAACAGCTGGTGATCGTGATGGGTCTCGATCTCCAGCCGCGCCTTCACATGCGCATCCCCGATACGGTCGATCAGCGGGCGTAGCGCGCTGTCGTCGATCGGGAGATGCAGTGGTCGGGTCAATGCGGTTCTAGCCGGTCGAGGCCTTGAGGCCGGCCGCCTCGATGCCGGCGACGGCTGCGATCTCGTCATTGTCCGATGTATCGCCGGAGATCCCGATGGCGCCGAGCAGGCTGCCCGATGCGTCATGAATGAGAACGCCGCCCGGCACCGGGATCAGCGCGCCGCGGGCCATGGTATTCACGGCATCGATGAAGAACGGCTGCTCTTCGGCACGCTTGAACAGTGCCCGCGAGCCGAGCCCCATGGCCAATGCGCCATAGGCCTTGCCGTGTGCGACTTCGCCGCGCATCAGGCTGGTGCCATCCTGCGCGATGGTGGCCTTTACGCAGCCGCGAGCGTCGAGCACCGTGATGACCATCGGCTTGAGCTTCATCTCGATCACCTTGGCGAGGGCGCCATCGATGATCTTGCGGGCTGTGTCGAGGGTGAGGTCGGCCATATCGGTTGTTTCCTAGTTGAGCGTGGAAGAATGGACGTTTGTTGCGGCGCCGTCGAGGCTCATGGCCAGCACGCGGGCGACATGCAGCGCATGGCGCGCGGAGCCGTCAGCGATCTGGTGGCGGCAGGAGGTGCCGTCGGCGACGATCAGTGTATCGGATTCGGCCTTGCGCACGGCGGGCAGCAATGACGCCTCGGCCATCTGGATCGAGACGTCATAGGTATCGGCGCCGTAGCCAAAAGCGCCAGCCATGCCGCAGCAGCTCGACTCGATAGTCTCGACCTTCAGATCCGGGATCAGCCGCAAGGCCTGTTCGACCGGCTTGAAAGCGCCGAACGACTTCTGGTGACAGTGCCCATGCACCATCGCCTTCGGCGCGATCGGTTTCAGCGGCAGTTGCAGTCGGCCAGCCTCGGCCTCGCGCACCAGGAATTCCTCGAAAAGCATCGCGTGCGCGCTGACGGTTTTGGCGCTGTCGTCCGATCGCAGCGACAGCAATTCATCACGCAGCGTCAGCAGGCAGCTCGGCTCAAGTCCGACAATCGGCACGCCGCGCGCTGCGAAAGGCGCATAGGTTGCGACCAGACGATCCAGTTCGGCGCGCGCCTGATCGACGAGCCCCGCAGAAAGGAATGTACGGCCGCAGCACAAGGCACGGTTGCTGCGATCCATCGGCTTCGGCAGATGCACGCGATAGCCACCGGCGATGAGAACGCGCAGCGCGTCGTCGAGGTTCTCGCGCTCATAGGCGCGGTTGAACGTGTCGGCAAACAGCACGACCTCGCGGCCGTCGGCCGGGCCGACGGCGTCTGTATCACGATGAAACACATCGCTGCGCCATTCCGGCAGGCTGCGTCTGGCGCTGATGCCCGCATAACGCTCCAGCAGCTTGCGCAGCAGTGGGCTCTTGTTGCGGAGATTCGCGAGGGGCGCGGCGCGGGCGGCCAGGGCGGCATAGCGCGGCAGGTAGCCGACGAGTCGATCACGCAGCGTAAGGCCATGCTTCGCAGCACGGGCGGCCAGCACCTCGATCTTCATCTTCGCCATATCGACGCCGGTCGGGCATTCATGGCGGCAGGCCTTGCACGACACGCAGAGTTTCATCGTGTCGGCCATGGCATCCGACGTCAGCGCATCGGGGCCGAGCTGGCCGGAGATCGCCAGCCGTAGCGTGTTGGCGCGGCCACGGGTGACGTCCTTTTCGTTGCGTGTCGCGCGATAGGACGGGCACATCACGCCGCCCTCTAACTTCCGGCATGTGCCATTGTTGTTGCACATCTCGATGGCGCCCTGAAAACCGCCGCCGGCGCCGGGCCATGCGGACCAGTCGAGCGCGGTCTTCAATTCGCCGACGCGATAGTCCGACGCGTAACGAAACAGCGAACGATCATCCATCTTGGGCGGATCGACGATCTTGCCGGGATTCAAAACATTGCCGGGATCGAAGCGCCTCTTCACCTCGGCGAAATCTTCGATGATCCGCTGGCCGAACATCTCGGCGTGGAATTCGGAGCGTATGAGACCGTCGCCATGCTCGCCGGAATGCGAGCCCTTGTATTCGCGCACGATCGCGAAGGTTTCCTCGGCAATGGCGCGCATCGCCTTGACGTCCTTGTCGAGCTTCAGGTTCAGCACGGGGCGCACATGCAGGCAGCCTTCGGAGGCGTGCGCATACATGGTGCCGGTGGTGTCGTGCTTCCTGAAGATCGCGGAGAGGCGTTCGGTGTAATCAGCGAGATGCGGCAGCGGCACCGCGCAGTCCTCGATGAAGGAGACCGGTTTGCCGTCCTGCTTCATCGACATCATGACGTTGAGGCCGGCCGCGCGAAATTCGGCGATGCCAGCCTGAAGCGCGGGCTCGATGACGTCGACCACGCCGCCCCATTTGCGCGGCGGATTATTCCAGCCAAAGCCGAGATCGCCCATCAATGCGCCCAGCTCTTTCAGCTTGGCGGCGTTGGCGGCCTGATCCTCTTCCGCGAATTCGACGATCAGGAGTGCATCCGGATCGCCGCGCACAGCACTCTTGATGATCGGCTGGAACATCGCGATGTCGCGGCCGAGTGCGATCATGGTGCGGTCGACCAGTTCGACGGCAATGGGCTTGAGCTTGACCAGATGCTGGGTCGCATCCATCGCTTCGTAGAAACTGCCGAAATGACAGACACCGAGCGCCTTGTTGCCGATCAGCGGCCACAGCTTGAGTTCGACCTGTGTCGTGAAGGCGAGGGTGCCTTCGGAGCCCACGAGGAGATGCGCGAGATTGTTGGCCGTGTTGCGCGGGACGAGTGCATCGAGATTGTAACCGCCGACGCGGCGCTGCACCTGCGGGAAGCGCGCGGCGATCTCGGCGGCTTCACGCTCGCCGAGTGCCAGCATGTCGCGAAACAGGGCAGGCGCATCGTCCCCTGAATTCACTTCGCCGAAATGCAGCAGGTTGCCATCGGCCAGCGCGGCATCCATCGCGATCGTGTTGTCGCGCATGGTGCCGTAGCGCAGCGAGCGGCCGCCGCAGGAATTGTTGCCGGCCATGCCGCCGATGGTCGCGCGTGAAGCGGTCGACACATCGACCGGAAACCAGAGGCCGTGCTTCTTCAGTTGGCGGTTGAGATCATCGAGCACGATCCCGGGTTCGACGATACAGGTGCGATTCTCGACATCAAGCGAGATGAGCTTGTTGAGATGTTTGGAGAGGTCGATGACGATGCCGTCATTGACGGTCTGTCCGCATTGCGAGGTGCCGCCGCCGCGCGGCGTGACGATGCGGCCGTCGTCGCGGCAGATCGCCATGGCGCGCAAGGCCTCGTCGATGGTGCGAGGGACGACCACGCCGAACGGGACGATCTGGTAGAATGAGGCATCGGTGGCATAACGGCCGCGGTTGAATGGGTCGAAGAACACATCGCCGGAGACTTCGCGCGCGAGCTTTGCCGCCAGCGCGCTGTCTGCGGCCGTGCTCCGAATGATTGCCGCCTTCGCCATGGATTCCTGCCTCGTCCCTCTATCGTCCTGTCTTGCATCCGGATTCCGGCTTGGCAACCCGGAGGTGCTGCGCCAGCGGTGGTGAGGACGGGATACCGGAGGGATAAGAAATCCTCATGGCTGCCCCACGCTTTTCTTCGGCGCTCTGGTATACCAGACGCGCGACAAGTCCTCTGAAAGGTGCTATCCGGGCGCTTCAATAAAAAATGGACTCCCTGGGAAGGACGAGACATGACCGTGCATACCGGAAGGCATTTCCTGCAGATTCCTGGCCCGACCAACGTACCCGACCGGGTGCTGCGGGCGATGGATATGCCCACGCTGGACCATCGCGGTCCCGAATTCGCCGAGCTTGGCCTCCACGTCATTGCTGCGATGCAGCGTGTGTTCCGGACCAAGCAGCCGGTGATGATCTATCCGTCCTCCGGCACCGGCGCCTGGGAAGCCGCCATCGTCAACACGCTGTCGCCGGGCGACAAGGTGCTGATGGCCGAGACCGGCCAGTTCGCCACGCTGTGGCGGAGCCTTGCCGAGAAATTCAAGCTCGACATCGATTTTGTCCCGGGCGACTGGCGCCACGGCGCCGACCTCCCGGAAATCGAGAAGCGTCTCGCCGCCGACAAGTCGCACGCCATCAAGGCCGTGATGATCGTGCATAACGAGACCTCGACCGGTTGCGTGACCCATCCGCAGGATGTCCGCAAGATCATGGACCGCGTGAAGCACCCGGCGCTGCTGATGGTCGACACCGTCTCCGGCCTCGGCTCGCTCGAATACGAACATGACGCATGGGGCATCGACGTGTCCGTCGCCGGTTCGCAGAAGGGCCTGATGCTGCCGCCGGGCCTCGGCTTCAATGCCGTGTCCGACAAGGCCCTGGCGGCCTCCAAGGCCAACAGCTCGTTCCGGTCCTATTGGGACTGGGCCGAGATCATCGCCGCCAACAAGCTCGGCTCCTGGCCCTATACGCCCGCCACCAATCTGCTCTACGCGCTGAAGGAAGGCGTTGCGATGCTGGAGGAGGAGGGGCTCGATAATGTGTTTGCGCGCCACAAGCGCCATGGCGCCGCCGCCCGCGCCGCCGTCAAGGCCTGGGGCCTCGAGACGGTCTCGATCGAGTCGCATGATCACTCGCCGGCGCTGACCGCGGTGTTGATGCCGGACGGGCATGATGCCGACAAGTTCCGCAAGGTGGTGCTCGATAATTTCGACATGTCGCTCGGCACCGGCCTCAATAAATGGAAGGGCAAGATCTTCCGCATCGGCCATATCGGTCACTTCAACGACCTTATGCTGATGGGCACGCTGGCCGGCGTCGAGATGGGTCTCGAACTCGCCAAGGTCCCGCATCGCGCTGGCGGTGTGATCGCAGCCATGGATGTGCTGACTGGCAAGAGCGTGGTGCCGATGACCAAGGCTGCCGTCGCGTAGTGGCGGCGGTTGCTTAAGCCCGCGAATTCCCGTCTTTGAGGCCTAACAATCTACCGGAGGCTGGAGCATAATCGCTCCAGCCTTTTCAACATGTTGCAGCGGAATGCTGCACCAGAGGACGAATCACATGAACGCGCCAACGCCCGCTACCGAAGACCTGCTCTACTCCGTCGAGAACGGGATCGCGAAGATCACGTTCAATCGCCCGCAGGCGCGCAATGCGATGCTGTTCTCGATGTATGAGCGGATGGCCGAGATCTGCCAGGCTGCCAATGAGGACCGCTCGATCAAGGCGATCATCCTGACCGGCGCCGGCGACAAGGCCTTCGCTTCCGGCACCGACATCTCGCAGTTCCGTGAATTCAAGACGGCGCAGGACGCGCTCGATTACGAAGCGCGGATCGACCGTGTGCTCACCGCGCTGGAGACCTGCCGGGTACCGACCATCGCCGCGATCGCAGGCGCCTGCACCGGCGGCGGCGCCGGCATCGCCGCCTGCTGCGATCTGCGCATCGGCACCGCCGCAACGCGCATGGGCTTCCCCATTGCGCGCACCCTCGGCAACTGCCTGTCGATGTCCAATATCAGCCGCGTGATGGCGTTGGTCGGCCCGGCGCGCACCAAGGACATGATCTTCACGGCGCGTCTGATCGAGGCCGATGAGGCGCTGGCGCTCGGCCTGATCAACGAGATCGTGCCCGATGTGGAGGCGCTGCAAAAGCGCGCGTTGGAACTCGCGCAACTGGTGGCCAGCCACGCGCCGATCACCCTCGAAGTGACCAAGGAAGCCGTGCGCCGGCTGCGTCCGACCCTGACCCGCGAGGAGGGCAAGGATCTCGTGCTCAAGGCCTATATGAGCGAGGACTTCCGCGAGGGCATGGATGCCTTCCTGAACAAGCGCAAGCCGAACTGGCAGGGGAAATGAGCCGCGAAATGTCGGCGCGGCACGACTTTGCTCAGTACGGCGAGTCAGCTAGGTCGCCTCGACCGTGATTGATCTCACCACAAATTCAGACGGCGAGTCCCCGGAGGCGAGATTGCGAATAACCAAGTTAGCGAGCTTCGCTATGTCACCTGCCTGAATAGTAAACGGAGCCGGTTGCGCACCAGGTTCGCAGGCAGTCTCAGCTAGGAATGACGAGCCGTCACCTTGGATGGCGCCGAAGCCAACAATTCCCGAGAGTACGTCGGCATCGAAGGTCACTATGAGATCGGAGCGACAAGCTTTGATCGGCTGGGGAATTCTATAAACTAGACTATATGAGCCTTGGACCCCGCTTGATGTGCAAATGTTCTTGTCGGACTCGCGAACAATTCGGTTTACATGCTGATGCACGCCGAGCCAAAGTGGGATCTTCCAAAATTGTTCTTTTGTCATTGCCATCTCGAAGCCAACGCAACCATGATCCACGTTTGATAGGTTGATTTAGGTCTGCGTTCAACGGCAATTTCCGACGCCGATGGTTCTCTCTACTACCTTGGCCTCTAGTGAGACGGATGCAATCTCTCGCCCCGGGCAAGCGCAGACAAACTTTCGGTAACGCTATCGTGCGGTATTCCACAAGGTTGGAACGCTAATCCTCTATTGATCACGTTCACGCCTTCTCATTCAAATCTGATGGCGGAACGGGCGGTGGGCAAGCGCCCCGAGCGTCATGCTGACAGCGATCGCCGAGTATGTAGTCGCTGTGTTTCCTTAACTAAGCGGAAAATCGCAATTCTTTGGAACGGCAGATGGCTTGAGCGAGAGCTGAAACGTCGGGGGCGGACCAAACCGCGCCCGTGAGGTCTGCGTAGTGACCTTGGGGGTCTTTCAAGGGGATGAGTGTAAACGGAACTTCGACGAGGCCCGGCAAATCGCGAACTTCTGCTGCGAGGTTCCAACCGCCGGTAATGACTGGCAGGCCGCACTGAGATGCCTCTACGAGATTAAGGCCATAGCCCTCCGAGCGAGACGATGAGACGTATACATCAATGAGCGAATAGAAATCAGCTATGCTTATTCTGTTCGATGAATCGAATATCCGGACTCGCGGATCTCCGCCGATTACTGATTCGAGCATCTTTCGTTCGAATGGTCGGTGGCTAAGATCATTGCAACGCAGAAGTAGCTGCTCGGCACCTTGCACAGGAAACGCGGCGAAAAAAGCCCTCACCGCGTCCTCCGGATTTTTCCTATAGTAGTTGGAATCTACCGAGAATGAATAACCAACAACAAACGAGCTATTTGAGATGCCGCGGTCGGCACGGATTGCTGCTCGATGTTGCTGATCGACGACCGGGAAAGGTTCGGATGCGATCGAGTATGGAACAACTTTGATTGGCCCCGAGAATTTACGAAGATTTTTCGCGAAGCACTTCTGGAGAATATCGGTAGGTGCCCAAATCTCGTCGTAAGTGCGTGTGGCTTTTATCCAAAACGTGGGTAGTGTTTCGATCTCCCAAATCCAGTGACCGATGATAGTGCGTTCGACCAACCATGACCTATCAAATGTAGCAATTGCTGCTTGATCTGGATTGGCGACGAACACCACATCCGAAATATCCAGATGATAACAGTCTGCAGGGGAAAGGTATGAGGTGGAATTGGGGCTGGGTGTAAGACCCAAAGACGAGGTCAAGTCTATACGGGATACGATTGATCCTTGGTCTTCAAGTGTCTTTGCTACCAGCTCCGCGGCCCGCGCGAGTCCGCTGCCCGCGCTAAACACACCTGCTACAGCAACATGTGTCCCCTCGAACACCCGGGATGCCCGATATTTCGAAAGATCGAAGTGGCTGTCCTTCAGTCGATAGATTTGGCGAGCGCGACTGATTTTTCTTCGCAACGCAGGCGGCAGTAAGCGTAAGGCTATCTGGAACATATTACCCCTAGTTCGCCGACAGATTATATTCGCAATCTCAGCGCGTAAACTCCCAAGGTCTGAGAATTCGCCATCATAATAGCCGCCTCTGTGGCGGACGGTCATTGGACCATTTTGCTAATCACCTGCAGTTCACGCCCAAAGCCTTGACCTCGAGCCGGATGACGGTCTGGATTTCTCTGATTGATTCTTTGAAGGTGCCCAACGATCGCATTGGCGTCATTTATAGCCCAGATATGGGCCACCAAGTTCCAAACACGCTTTGGGCAACGAGTTGTTGAATTGGCATGGAAACCGCGCATTCGCCTATATGAATTTCGATGTGGACCGGAAAGACCTCGAAGCAAATTGTTGCAGTGAGTTCGAAAAGCGGGATGCACTCCCGGTGCGCGGCCTATGTATGTTGATCGACGAGGGCGTGACTCGTTATCTCACTTCTGGCGTATGCCGCCGCACAGGATGGTGTCGGCCAGTGATGGGTCTACACTCATCTCCAGCAACGCGGTGAGATGTTCTGGGTAAATAGCATCAAACTGCAGAATGTTATAATCGAACCGTCTGAGCCGTGTGGATCCTATGCCGACTTGCTCTAGCATCCAGATCAGCTCATCCCCAGTATACTCGCGATGGTGTCCTTCGAAGGGAATTTGCGAGTTAAATTGGAGGTCGATGTCTTGGTGTACTGACAAGCCGCTGGAAAGTCGCTTTCTGTTCCAGTAGCGAGCGACGTTTGGGGTATCAATCAGCAATGCCCCGCCGGGTCGCACATGTGAAACTAGCATTTCAAGTAATGGACGAGGTGTATGCGGGACATGCTCGATGACCGCCATACATAAAACGGCGTCATATGCTCCAAGATCTCCAATTGTCTCGGATTCATTCTCTCTTGTCGTCTCGATAACATTGACGCCGACGGAGCGCATGTGAGCAGTGTGTCCAGCCATTGCGTCGTCGTACGAGCCATAGCGGTCTACCGCGGTGACCTCGTAACCGAGGCGATTAAGTGGCGTTGCAAAGGTGCCAAACAATGATCCGATTTCGAGAACTCGCCCGCCTCTAATTCCTAGGTCACGCAACATTTGAATGGCATGGTAAACTCGGATGGTGCTTTGTCGGAAGTAGTTCGCGTAATAGGCGGCGTCGCCGTAACCGTCAGCCACGCGCATCTTTGCTGGCTCATATGTAGACAGTAGGTCGGTTTGCCGCTTCAGCTCTTCCGTAATCGTCGAGCCAATCTCGTCAATCCCGATTATAGCGTCCAGCGATGGCGTTAGGATTGACGTCGCGTTGCATCTAAGGCTGCCGATCTCGTTTGGCTCGATAGAAAGCGTTTTAGCGATGGCATCGGTTGTGGCTGTCCCAGGCTCCCTTAAAAGATTGGGCAGAAAATCATAGATGTGCGCGCTGATATCAATTGCTTTTTGCGGCCAACATTCGCAGCTAGTCACTTCAATGGAAGATTGCCCCTGACTTGCGCTCCTTAAACACACGGCGTCTGCGGCAGGGTCCGACGAGATCACTCGTAACTTCTGTGGGCTGGGCGACGGATGAACGATCTCTTCCCTGCTAAGAAGGCTTCCGTTTTTCTTAGCAGTGAGAAATATCCCTGCGCATCCGGACCTGACAATTACATTGATGTCCACTGCAATTAGGCATCCGGCTGTTCGGTCGGCGGGCAGGTCGATGTGAGCTGCATACGACCAATTCTCGGGAGGCGTCGTTATCTCTACAACCCCGCCGGGAGATCGGATCACCCTTGCTGAATTGCATGATGTGGCGGTGGTCAAGTCGACTTTCATGTCGTCTCCGAAGATCCAGAGCTGGTGAGCTGGCGGCCGGCAAGCTACCGACACGACCGGAAATGTAAAGACAACAGATCGTATCCCATCAGATCCGCGATCCCTTTCCCATAGCATGTGCATTCAATGACCATCGCAGCCCTTGTGGCGGGCGGTCCTTTGATCATGGCTTGAAATCATCCAGTATAATTAGAGGATAAATTTCCTGCCAGCGCCAAAGCGCGCCCCCGCTACGCGGTCGAGCTGAGCAATCACGGCTGCAGAATCACCGCAGAAATGCGCGCTTGCTGAATGAAACAGATCAGCGAGACATCAAATACCACCTTGTGGGTGAGGTAAGTTTCTCGGCAGTGTGAAATTATCTAGCGCCTGCGTTCGATCCCATTGCGCAGTGAAATCTTCATTCAAGCTTCCAATCGAAGATTAAGGCAGGCTGTTGCGCAACGGACTTTGCCGCGCCGGTCTCGGAAGGAAAAGTTGCAGCTTCCCATTTATGTTGATTAGGCGCAGCATGTGCTACGATTTCGCTCCGAACCTGCGATTCTTGGACATCGCCAGACGGACAAGGTCCTGAGAAGTCACTGCGCCGGAGCAAGGTCGGAGAGGTCTGTAAATAGCCCGTTAGAGAGCTAGTATGCACCGCCCTCACCAAAGTCAGCCTAGGACAGCGCCCGGCGCGCTTGAAGTCTCACGAAAATCCCCGCACAATAGAATAGAACCAACAAAAACGGCGGCGTCCAACGTCCGCTTGCGTCTACAGGGAAGAAACAATGTCCAAGTCGATCAGGGCCACAGCTGCGCTTGCAGCCGTGCTCGCCAGCGCGCCCATCCTCTCATCGGCCACGTCGCCGGCCATGGCCTGGGAGCCCACGAAGCCTGTCGAAATCGTGGTTGCAGCGGGCGCCGGTGGGGCTTCCGACCAGATGGCGCGGATGATGCAAGCCGCAATCCAGAAGAACAATCTGATGAAGGCGCCGGTGGTGGTGTCGCTGAAGGGCGGGGCATCCGGCGCCGAAGCGCTGATCTACATGAAGTCCAGCGACGGCGATGCCAACAAGGTGCTGATCGCCTATTCGCTGATCTATATGCTGCCGCTGTCGGCCAAGATCCCGTTCAACTGGCGCGACCTCACGCCGGTCTCCGTCGTTGCGATGGACCAGTTCGTGCTGTGGGACAATGCGTCAGGCCCCAAGACCGTGAAGGAATTCATCGCAGCGGCCAAGGCGGCATCCTCGCCGTTCAAGATGGGCGGCACCGGCTCCAAGCGTGAAGACCACGTGCTGACCGTATTCATGGAAAAGCAGACCGGCGCGAAGTTCTCCTATCTGCCCTACAAGTCGGGCGGCGAGGCGGCGACACAGCTGGTCGGCAATCACACCGAAGCCAACGTCAATAATCCCTCCGAGAATCTCGAAGTCTGGCGCGCCGGCCAGGTCCGCGCGCTCTGCGTGTTCGACAAGGAGCGCATCTCCTACAAGACCAAGGTCACCGAGACGCAGTCGTGGAACGACATCCCGACCTGCAAGGAAGAGGGTCTTGACGTGCAGTATCTGATGCTGCGCGCCATGTTCCTGCCCGGCAAGGTAACGCCCGAGCAGCAGGCCTTCTATGTCGACCTGTTCGAGAAGGTGACCAAGACGGCCGAATACAAGGACTATATGGAGAAGCAGGCGCTGAAGCCGATCTTCCTCAAGGGGCAGGAGATGCAGAAGTTCCTCGAAGAGGACGATGCGCTTAACAAGTCCCTGATGACCGAAGCGGGATTTGTGGCGAAGTAATATTGGCTGCGCCGCCGCTTCTTCTCCCTCGCCCCGCTCTTGCGGGGAGAGGGGCGGGGTGAGGGGTTCTTCGATCCGAGAACTCTGCATTCGCGCTACTCTCGTGCCTTGCCCTCACCCGAAGCCATCGCTTCGCTCTGGCTTCGACCTCTCCCCGCAAAAGAGCGGGGAGAGGTTAGCAAACATTCTTTGCGAGACCCCATGTCCAATACCGAGCTTGAAATCATCGTCGAAGACCCGACCGCGCCGGAGGATGATTCCCCGTCGGTGGTCAGCACGCGCACCATCGAGATCATCGTCTCGCTGGTGCTGCTGGCACTTGCCATCGCACTCGGCTTCGACAACTGGCGCACCGGCATCGCCTGGGATTCCACCGGGCCTCAGCCAGGCTACTTCCCGTTCTATCTGTCGGTCATTCTCGGCGGCGCCAGCCTGTATGGCCTGATCACGACGCTGCTCGCGCGCAGCAAGAGCGATGACACCTTCGTCACCCGCGCGCAATTGCGGCGCGTGGCGCTCGTCTTCGTGCCGACGGCGTTGTTCTGCCTGGCCACACAGTTCCTCGGCATCTATGTCGCGAGCTTCGTGCTGATCGCCGGCTTCATGCGCATGGTCGGCAAGATCGCGCTGTGGAAGTCGCTGCTCACCGCCTTCGTGTTCACCGCGATCATGTTCGTCACCTTCGATGTCGCCTTC
Source organism: Tardiphaga sp. (assembly GCF_041424195.1). Classification (NCBI taxonomy): domain Bacteria; kingdom Pseudomonadati; phylum Pseudomonadota; class Alphaproteobacteria; order Hyphomicrobiales; family Nitrobacteraceae; genus Tardiphaga; species Tardiphaga sp. The sequence continues at coordinate 61,690 of NZ_JBGMOE010000143.1, forward strand.
GACGTCATCATGCCGAAGGGGCCGATTGAATCGGCTCTCGGTCGCTAGGACTACTGATATGGAAGCCTTCGGACTGTTGATGCACGGATTTGCCGTGCTGATGACCTGGAAGATCATCTCGCTGATGATCGTCGGCCTCGTGCTTGGCATCTTTGTTGGCGTGCTGCCGGGCCTCGGTGGCCCCAACGGCGTCGCCATCCTGTTGCCGCTGACTTTCACCATGGACCCGACATCGGCCATCGTGATGCTGTCCTGCATCTATTGGGGCGCGCTGTTCGGCGGCGCCATCACGTCGATCCTGTTCAACATCCCCGGGGAGGCGTGGTCGGTGGCCACCACCTTCGACGGCTATCCGATGGCGCAGCAGGGCAAGGCTGCGGAAGCGCTGACGGCGGCATTCACCTCGTCCTTCATCGGCTCGCTCGTGGCCGTGCTGCTCATCACGTTCCTCGCGCCGATGATCTCGTCATTCGCGCTGAAATTCGGGCCGCCGGAATTCTTCGCAGTCTATCTGCTGACCTTCTGCTCCTTTGTCGGCCTCGGCCGCGAGGCCAAGCACAAGACGGTCATCTCCATGGCGCTGGGCCTGCTGATCGCCGGCATTGGCATGGACACAGTGTCCGGCACGCTCCGCATGACCTTCGGCTCGACGGATCTGCTGCGCGGCATCAACTTCCTCGTCGCCGTGATCGGCCTGTTCGGGATCAGCGAAATCCTGCTGACGATGGAAGAGCGCCTCGCGCTGCGCGGCCACGCCGCCAAGATCAGCCTGCGCACTGTGCTCAGGGTCTGGATGGACCTGCCGGAATACTGGGCGACGCTGCTGCGCTCCTCGGTGATCGGCTGCTGGCTCGGGATCACACCGGGCGGCGCCATCGCCGCATCCTTTATGGGCTACAATCTCGCCAAGCGCTTCTCCAAGGATCCCGAGAGCTTCGGCAAGGGCCGCATCGAAGGCGTATTCGCGCCGGAAACCGCGGCACACGCGTCGGGCACCGCGGCGTTGCTGCCGATGCTCGCGCTGGGCATTCCCGGCTCCGGCACTGCGGCAATCCTGCTGGGCGGGTTGATGGTATGGGGCCTCAATCCCGGGCCGCTGTTGTTCGTGGAGCACAAGGATTTCGTCTGGGGCCTGATCGCCTCGATGTATCTCGGCAATGTGGTCGGTCTCGTCATCGTCCTGACGACGGTTCCGATCTTCGCCTCGATCCTGCGCGTGCCCTTCGCGGCAGTGGCGCCGATGATCGTAGTGTCCTGTGCCATCGGCGCCTATGCGATCCAGAATGCCATGTTCGACATCTGGCTGATGCTGGGCTTCGGCGTCGTCGGCTATGTGTTCAAGAAGATCGGTATTCCGCTCGCGCCGTTCACGCTGGCGCTGGTGCTCGGCAGCCGCGCCGAGGATGCGTTCCGCC
>NZ_JBGMOE010000144.1:0-1222 GCF_041424195.1 Tardiphaga sp.
CATGATAGCAGAAGCGCGGGATTTCCTTGCCGGCGAGCTCGCACGCCTGGAGCACGGTGGCACCAGCGGGTACTTCGATCTCGACGCCATCGACTTTAAGTTTAGGCATGGTTCGCGCTCAAACTTTCTTATTCATGGTTTCGCCGCAGCAGCGACTTGAGCCTGCTGTGGGCGAGAAAAGCGATTCCACAATCCATCTGCGACATAGACGCGAATGCTCGCCGGACTCATCGAAAACTGGATGCCTTGTTCCAGGCATTTGCCCAATGCGGGTGCCAGTGCCCGTGCCGCCGCTCGCTCGCTCGCACTTGCGGGCATAGTACGGAGCAACGCATCCGACCCGCTCACATCGTTAAAGACTACGCAATCTGCAAATGCTCCGAGCGCCCGCGCCTTGGGCAAATTGTCGCTATTGGAGACGTAGGTCCGATCAATAACTTCCACCGACCCGGGGGCGAGCGTAGGCGCGACAGGGTGGCCCGCAAGATATGTTTCTTCAGCCAAAAATCCGCGTAACATCTCGCGCTTGAATTTGAAGCCAAGCGTGTTTTGCGTGACGCTCGCCTGCTTCCCAAGGCACTCTGACATGTCAAAGGTACTAGCTACATCGGAGATTTTTGCGGCCTTTATATCCACGCTCACGGGGTCACTATAGGTTAGTATTACGGCCGCTGCCTTCTTATTGCGATTGTAAATGCACCGAGCAAACGCCTTCTTGATTAAGCCTGCGTCCTTCGCCTCCACGGCCTGCGGCGCAACCGGAATGAGCGAGCCGGTCTGCACTTCGGGCTTCAACTGACCGAACGCAACCGCAGGCATCAAGCCGACAAACAGTACCATGACCGGTAGTGTCGACTGTCTCAAGGCGATTGCAGCGCTCATTCCGCCGCTTCCATCATCGGGCTCAACCCGCCGCCACGCTTTTCGGTGATGCGCCGCTCCATCTCGGGGCGGAAGTGCTTGATCAGGCCCTGGATCGGCCAGGCCGCCGCATCGCCGAGCGCGCAGATCGTGTGGCCTTCGACCTGCTTGGTCACCTGATACAGCGTATCGATCTCGGAAATGTCGGCGTCGCCGGTGCGCATCCGCTCCATCACGCGCCACATCCAGCCGGTGCCCTCGCGGCACGGCGTGCACTGGCCGCAGCTCTCATGCTTGTAGAAATAGGACAAGCGGCTGATCGCGCGGACGATGTCGGTCGACTTGTCCATCACGATGACCG
>NZ_JBGMOE010000145.1:0-6818 GCF_041424195.1 Tardiphaga sp.
GAAGAATCCCGCAGCGATCGCCGCGTTGAGCAGCAGCACGATCCAGAGCGTGCGGCGCTCGGCCGAGACCTTGCCGTCCGGTTGAGCCGTCATGCCATGATCTCCTCGATCAGCAGGAGGACGAGAAAGCCGACGAAGAACATCGCGCTGATAAGCGGCGAGTCCGGCTTCTCGTGCGCTTCGGCCAGCAGTTCCTCTGTGACAAGATAGAGGAGTGCCATCAGGCCGAAGCTCAAGAACCCGGTGACTACGACCGGCGAGAGCACCGCTACCGGCGTTGCGATGAGCGCGCCAACCGGCAGCAGCACGGCCATGCTGATGACAATGACGACTGTCTTGAGACGTGACTCGATGGTCTCGCGAATTTCGGCAGTAAGCGTAATTCCAAGGAATAGGACTTCAAGCGTAAGAGCGACGGTGAGCAGCATACCGGCCTTCGCGCCCGCGATAAATGCAAGGCCGAGCACCAAGCCGTCGATCAGAATGTCAATGCCGATCGCGCCAAGCAGCGCAACCGGGCCTTTCGTGCGCCCCTCAAACGCTTTCAACGCCAGCATCGCAGCTACGCCCAAGCTACCCCCAATCAACGTGGCCATCGGCGAAGCCTGGTGCAGCACCTGGGGCAGGATCTCCGCAGCCGCGGCGGCAAAGACGACACCCGCCGCGAGATGTTGCATCGCGCTTGTGAAGGACGCGCTTGGCCGGCGCCAGCTCGCCCACACCGCGCCGCAGATCACCGCCAATACCGGGATCAACGTATATTGCAGCGCGATCATGTGCAGGCCGGCACGACATTGCACCAGTCGGGTCGCTCACAGGGCTGACCCATCGCCTCGCCCTGTTTTCTTCGACTCATCGTCATCGGTTTCCTCGTTAGATCCGGAGACACGTCAGTGGCGCCTTATTGGATCGCCGAATGTGCATTTCTCGTCCCGATATGCGCGCAGTGATCTTTTCTCCGACATAGCTTAGCCCCTGAGCCGGAGCCGACAGGCGGATTGCTGGCGCACCTTCGGGCCCTAAGTCGACGGTTAGTCCGTCAGTGAGGAAATCCACTGCCCAGCGCCCCCCAGCCTCGCAGTCATAAATATGCCGGCCTATCACGTTGGGCCGATCGCCATCGATATGGTCGCGGTCATCCCTTGCCGCATCGGGGTCAGCAGAGCAGGCTGTGACGCTCGCCAGCAGGAAAAGACTTGCCCACAGCGCCCTCACGCCGAGCATTAGTCGCTGACCCTGTTCGAGCATGCGCGCCGTGGGCACCCTAAGGGGGCCGGTGCCCACGACGCGGTCCTTCTCACAAACCGTACGGGCCCGGCGAGACGGGCGTTTGACTTTGCATGGCTTGCGGGGACCATTGGCTTGGCAGTTCAGTCGAACAGGCGCGAAAGAAACGAACCGTGCTTGCCGCGCTGGCTGCCATGGCCCAGGTCTCGCCGACCGTCAGCCGATTGACGTTTGGCGTAACCCTGCGTCTCGGACGGTAAATTCTGCTCTGGTTCCGACACACTGCGTTCGATGATCTTATCGAGTTCGCCCCTATCGAGCCACACTCCTCGGCATTTTGGACAATAATCTATCTCAATGCCCTGTCGTTCGCTCATCACCAGATCAACTGTACAATGCGGGCAAGGCAGCCCTGTTGCTCTTGTATTGTCCATTTCATCTCTCCTAGTTCGTCATTACGGTACGCTTACGGGTGGGCATGCCCCTTGCCGTCGCATCGCTCACCGGGCTTTTCGGCCTGGACGGTGGTATGTTCGATCTTGAAGCGCTCATCCAAAAGCTGGGCTACCGCTCGGCGCACCGTGTCAGGCTCTGCTTCAATCTCTAGGGTTACATGCGCTGTGCACGACAAGTCGTCGTTGCTCATCGACCAGACGTGAAGGTCGTGGACCCCTGTGACGCCTGACACTCCAGAAATGACCGCGCGAACTTCTTTAAGGTCGATGCCGTTCGGGACGCCCTCCAGCAGCACATTGGTCGTGTCACGAAGCAGGATCCAGGTGCGCGGCAACACCCACAAGCCGATGCCCACAGCGACAATCGGATCAACCCATGTCCAACCCGTGAAGCGGATCGCGACTGCGCCGGCGATGACGCCCACAGAGCCAATCATGTCCGCCCACACTTCAAGATAGGCGCCTTTGACATTGAAGCTTTTGTCTTTGCCCGACATTAATAGCCGCATCGATACGATGTTCACGATGAGACCAATTGAGGCTACGATCATCATTCCGGTAGATTGAACCGGTTCCGGCGAGCCAAAGCGCTTGATCGCCTCAATAAGAACGTAGATCGCGATCCCGAACAAAAGCACTGCATTGAAGGCGGCCGCCAGGATTTCAAATCTCCGATATCCGAACGTGCGGCGATCATCAGCGGCCTTTTGTCCAAAGCGAATCGCCATCAGCGCGATGACAAGCGCAGCAACGTCTGTCATCATATGCGCAGCATCCGACAACAGAGCCAAACTGTTGAAGTAAAAGCCGCCAAAAACCTCAGCGATAAGGTAAGTCGAAGTGAGCGCCAACGCCCATTTCAACTTCGTGGCATTGGTGCCTGCAGTATGGTCATGGGCGTGGCCGCCGTCCTTAGTATCAGGCATTTTAAGCTCCCAACTCAATGATGGCGTTTGGTTTGCTGCGAATACCGCGCAGTAGTCGTACCGCGTTTTAGAAAACGGGCGAGGAATTGATTAGTGGCCACGGTCGTTTTTTCAAACCCACGCTTAAGGCTGGGCACCGCGAGGACGGAAAGAACACCCCTGCAACACATTTTATGTGTAACAATGGTGCCACTGTCGGATTTCGCTAATTCAAAGCCTTGTTCGACTTCCAGCAGGCCCTTCATACCGAGTTTCCAAAAGAACGCGGCGTGTCGATCGACGCGTGTCACGTCCGCCGTTGTGGAGACTTCCGGAAAGGAACGCATGCCCGTCTTGAATTTATAACCAATCTCAGTGCCAACGCTCGCGATGCCCTTGAGTGCAAGCGTTGGGTGCCAGTCGGAATAGTGCTCGAGATCGATAAGTAAACGCCACACGCGCGCGAGTGGCGCCGCCAAATGGATCGTGCTTTCAACAATGAACATGGAGATGTGTCCAGCAAGCACCGGTCCCCTCCCCCGCCGGTTAGGCGGGGGAGAGGTTCCCAAGCGCGATGTTAGAAACGCCGACACGCTCCCCCCGCATTTAGGACTTGCGCCTCTAAGTGCGAGGGTCGCCATCATGAGTCGGCCTGTGCAATAGTGACACGCGCCTTGCCGCCGAGCACCTCGACGGCCTCCAAGGTCATCAACCCGATGCCCGACATTTCGCTGAGACTCTCCACAAACGCGCGCAAGCTCGGATCGAGATCGACTATCTCGATGACGACTGCCCGGTCGCTTTCGAACACATGTCGCTGATGGATGTGTGCTGATTTGCCAAAGCCAATGAGCGCCTCCAGGATCGTTACCCCAGCGAGACGAGCGTCTTTCGCCCGCACGGCAATCTCCTGAAACACCTTGCGGTCGCCGAAGTAAGCGGACTCGTCAGTGTAGATGCGTAGCAATTTGGTTTCCATGACCCTTACTCCTGATGCGCCGGCTCTGCGACCGGCTGTTTGCTTACCCGCCGTGCAGCGATGCGTTCGCCGGCGTCGAGAACGACCTTGGCGATCGCAGGCAAAACCAGCAGTGTCAGAATAGTCGCCGCGATCAGCCCGCCGATGACCGTGGTGGCGAGTGGTTTCTGCACCTCAGCGCCGGTGCCGTGCGCGAGCGCCATCGGCACGAAGCCGATCGCGGGCACGAACCCGGTCATGATGACCGCTCGCATCTTGTCGGCCATGCCTCCGCGGATAGCTTCCGCGATGGGCTGTCCTGCTTCGCTGCGTTCGCGGATTGCAGACATGACGACCAGCCCGTTCAGCACTGCCACACCGGCGAGGCAGATGAACCCCACCGCCGCCGACACCGAGAAGTTGATGCCGGTGACCACTAGCGTAAAGACGCCGCCCGCGAGCCCTAGCGGAACCGCGAGGAACACCGCCGCCGCCCGGCCGAATCCACCCAGCGCCATGTAAAGCAGCCCGAAGATGACCAGAAAGCACAACGGCACCACGATCGACAGCCGTTTCGATGCCGCGGCCAGGTTTTCGAACTGACCGCCCCATTCGAGGTAGTAGCCCGCCGGCAGCTTCACCTGTGCGATCTTCGCCTGCGCCTCCTGAACGAACGAACCGGCATCGCGTCCGCCGAGATTGACCTGGACGACCACACGGCGCTTGCCGTTCTCACGACTGATCTGATTCAGCCCTTCCGTAAGCCGGATCTGCGCGACCTGTGCCAGCGGCACTTGGGCGCGCGGCCTCCCTTCCACCTCCGGGAGCAGCACTGGCAATGTCCGGATGTCGTCGAGATTGGCGCGGGTAGCCTCAGGGACGCGCACGGTGACGTCGAAACGCCGGTCGCCCTCGTACACAAGCCCTGACTCACGCCCGCCGAGCCCTGCCGCAACCGTATCCGCAACGTCGCGGACGGTGAGGCCAAGGCGCGCGATCGCGGCGCGATCGAGCTTCACGTCGAGCGCCGGCGCGCCACCGACCTGTTCGGCCTTGACGCTGGCCGCACCGGGTATGGTCTGGAGTACTCGCACCATCTCATTTGCCGTCAGCGCCATCTTGTCGAGATCGTCGCCGTAGAGCTTGATCGCAACATCGCCGCGAACACCCGCGATCAGCTCGTTAAATCGTAGCTGGATCGGCTGACTGACCTCGTAAAGATTGCCAAGGAGACCGCCGGTCGCCTTCTCAATCTTGGCAACCACATCGGCTTTGGTCGTGCCCTTGGCCCATTCCTCCTTTTCTTTCAGGATAACGAAGCCATCCGACACGTTCGGCGGCATCGGATCGCTTGCAACTTCCGCTGTGCCTGTCTTGGAAAACATCAAGGCGACTTCGGGGACCTTGGTGACCGCCTCTTCAACCTTTCGTTCCATCAGCAGAGATTGATCAAGGCTGACTGAGGGGACGCGCGTCGATGCGAATGCAAGATTCTTCTCGTCTAACTGCGGAATGAATTCCGAGCCTAGCAGCCCAAACGCCGGAATTGCCGCTAGAAAGAAGGCCAACCCGCCGAGGATGAATGGCCACGGTCGCGCAATCGCCTGATCCAACAACGGCAGGTAGCGTTCCTTGGACTTGCGGATCAACCACACGTCCTTCTCTGCGACCTTGCCGCGTATCATTATCGCGACCAGTGCTGGCACCAGCGTGATTGCCAGCACAAATGCGGCTACCAGCGCGAGCATGATCGTGATCGCCATCGGCGAGAACGTCTTGCCTTCCGTGCCCGTGAACGTGAGCAGCGGGGCGAAAGCGAGCAGGATGATCGCCTGACCGAAGACGGTTGGTTTGATCATCTCCTGTGCGGCTCGCATTGTCTCTTCCAACCGCTCGCGGAGCGAGAGCAGCCGGCCTTCATGCTCCTGTCGATGCGCCAATCTGGCGAGGCAATTCTCGATGATGATGACCGCGCCATCGACGATCAGACCGAAATCGAGCGCGCCCAGGCTCATCAAATTGCCAGGCACGTTGAAGGCATTCATGCCCATCGCCATCATCAGGAAAGAGAACGGAATTACCAGCGTCGCGATCACCGCCGCGCGCCAGTTGCCCAACAGCAGGAACAGCGACGCCGCGACAAGAATTGCGCCTTCTGTCAGGTTGCGCTGGACAGTGGCCACTGTCGCGCCGACCAGCTCTGCGCGGTTCAGCACCACCTTCACTTGGATGCCCGGCGGCAGCGTCTTTGCTACCTGGTCGAGCTTAGCTGTTGCCTGTTCGGCCACGACCCGGCTGTTCTGGCCGATCAACATCAGCACAGTGCCGATGACCGCTTCCTGGCCGTTCATACTTCCGGCGCCGGTCCGCAGGTCGCCGCCCACGCGAACATTGGCAATCTGGCCAATGGTGATCGGGGTTCCGCCACGTGTCGCGGCTACGGCGTTGCTGATCTCATTGACGGTACGCACTCGTGAATCGACGCGCACCAGATACGCCTCACCGCCCTTGTTGTAATAATTCGCACCGACCGCGAGGTTGGCGTTCTCGAGGGCTTGACCGAGCTCGCTATATGAGATGCCGAAACTGGCGAGTTTCGTTGGGTCCGGCTCGACCACGAAGGTTTTGGCATAGCCGCCGATCGAATCGACCCCAGCAATGCCTTTCACCGAGCGAAGCTGGGGGCCGATAATCCAGTCCTGTACGGTTCGCAGGTAGCTCGCCTTGGCCACGGCGTCCGTCATTCGTTCGCCCTCAGGCGTCAGATAGCTGCCGTCCGGCTGCCAGCCTGGTTGGCCTGCGACTTTTTTGGCGCCCTTGCCGTCGGGGTTGGCATAGCCGACTGTGTACATGACGATCTCACCGAGACCGGTTGATACTGGTCCCACCTGCGGTTGCACGCCATCCGGCAGGTTCTTAGTTGCCTGACGCAGGCGCTCACCCACCTGTTGGCGCGCGAAGTAAAGGTCGGTGCTGTCGGTGAAAATCGCACTGACCTGGCTGAAGCCGTTGCGCGAGATAGAACGTGTGGTTTCAAGACCGGGAATGCCGGCTAGGGCGATTTCGACTGGATAGGTAACGAGCTTCTCGATTTCCACCGGCGACAACCGTGGGTCGATCGTGTTGATCTGGACCTGTTTGGTGGTGATGTCTGGCACCGCGTCGATTGGCAGCTTGGTGAGCTGCCATACGCCTAGGCCGGCGATGACGAGGAACAATGCGAGGACCGTCCAGCGGGCGCGGACGGAGAGCGCCATGAGGTTTGCGATCATG
>NZ_JBGMOE010000146.1:0-6699 GCF_041424195.1 Tardiphaga sp.
ACTTCACATAGCCGCGGAAGATCTCGGTGATCATTTCCTCGTTGGTCGGCCCGTAGAGAAGCTCCCGCTTGTGCCGGTCCACGATGCGCAGCATCTCCGGCCCATAGGCGTCGTAGCGCCCACTTTCGCGCCAGAGATCGGCGAGTTGCAGTGTCGGCATCAGGAGCTCGATGGCGCCTGCCCGGTTCTGCTCCTCACGGACGATCTGCTCGATCTTCTTCAGCACCCGCAGGCCCAGCGGCAGCCAGGCATAGATGCCGGCGGCTTCCTGCCGGATCATGCCGGCACGCAGCATGAGCCGGTGCGAGACGATCTCCGCTTCCTTCGGCGTTTCCTTGAGAATGGGCAGAAAATAACGCGACAATCGCATGGTTAGGCCTGGGAATCGGAGGGACACGGGAGAACGCGAGTGAAACCGGATCGGCCGCCAAAATACAAGGGCAACAGGCCCGCCGCCGGGTAGTCCGCGACTTGAAGCCGGCAATCGGGGCTTAATTCCGTTCGCCTGGCGAATTCTCTCCCATGCTGTCAGATGGCTCCCGTTTCTGAGGGCGGCCAGAGCGTTTCCGGAAGGTTCGAAGACGACGTAAAGGGTCTCATTCTACGCCTGCCCGAATTTTGAACACACATTGCTGAAATTGATGACAAACAAAAAAAGTTGAGCTACGACTCACAACTCAGGCGGTTCGTAAGGACAGAGTCTGGTGGTCCAAGTCTCGGGAGGAGCCCTGACGCGCTCAAGCAGCGTCAACCCGCTAAGCAAGGATAAAATCCAAAGTTTGGGGTAATAGGGTCGACACAATTTTCCGAGCAGGGCTGCGGCCCTGCTCTTTTTTTTTCGAAAAATTGCCGGCAACGACAGCGCTATACTTCAGATCGCGCGAGACACAGAAAAGGCCGGCATCAATGCCGGCCTTTTTTGTCAGAGATGCACAGTGTCTCTACTACAGCGCAGCGCTCTTGGGCTTAATGCCCGACAGCCACGAACAGACCAGGCCCTGCACTGCGCCGACGATTCCGAATGTGAGGATCTGACGCAGCGGGATCGACACCGACGTCCAGATCAACATCATGGCGATGCTGACCACATAGCCGGTCAGTGCCGAGGTCAGCACCTTCGGCCACAGCCGCATCTTGTCTTCGAGGAACCAGTCCTCGAGCCACATCACCAGCGACGGGATGAGCCCGAACCAGTAGGCAAAGGGCAATCCCATGATGAAGCCGGGAAAGCCGCCGATGATCCTGCCGCTGGCAATTTCACGCAGTTCGAACACTGCGAAGCCGACGGCCGGCCCAAGCAACAGGAACAGAAGAAAGCGCTTCATATGGCTGCTCCGAACGACACAGGACCAAATCAGTACTCGCTCAAAAACAAGTGCACCTAGATCGGCACGCCCATCAGCTTCGAGAGCCGCTCGATGTTGAAGTAGTCCATGCGATACGCATACATGCCGACCGCGAACAGCACCGCCGAAATCAGCGTGGTCCAGATCAGCTTGCGCCCCATCCGCGCCAGCACGGGTGCGCCGGGATCGGTGCCGTCAGTGCTCTCGCCGTCCTCATGCTGGCTGCGCACACCGAACGGCAGCGTCAGGAACAGCGTGATCCACCAGATGACGAAATAGACCGCGAGCGACGTCGAGATCGTGTAGGCCATCGGGTCCTCAGGACTGTTCGATTTCGACGAGCGCGCCCGAGAAATCCTTGGGATGCAGGAACAGCACGGGCTTGCCGTGGGCGCCGATCTTCGGCTGGCCGTCGCCGAGCACGCGCGCGCCTTCCTTGATCAGGTTATCGCGCGCAGCGATGATGTCCGGCACCTCATAGCAGATGTGATGAATGCCGCCGTCTGGATTGCGCTCGACGAATTTGGCGATCGGCGAATCCGCACCGAGCGGCTGGATGAACTCGATCTTGGTGTTCGGCAGTGTCGCGAACACCGTGATCACGCCATGTTCCGGCAGCGGCACGGTCGCGGAAATCTCGGCGCCGAAGGCGGTGCCATAGATCTTCGCAGCTTTCTCCGCATCCGCGACGGCAATCGCCACATGATTGAGCCGGCCCAGCATGGTGTCCTCCGTATTCTTGTTTCTTCGTTTTTAGTCTTCGACCTGCAGGATGTGAACGTAGCACATCGTCTTCTTGCCCCATTGATCGGCGAGTGACGAGCGGACAGCGCGTCGCACCGACTCCGCCATCGCATCCGGATCGCGCTTGCGCGCCTTGGGCAGGTTCTCGACGATGTTGACGACGATGTCGAACACGACATCTTCCATCACCTCGCCCTTGAGGTTCTTTTCGGGAATCCCGATCAGATCGACCGCAGGATCATCGACGAGTTCGCCCTTCATGGTCACGGCCAATGCCACGAACGCGCAGCCGGCAAAGGACAGCCGGCGCCGTTCGGTCACGGCACGGGACTTGGAGTCCTCGAGAATGAGGCCGTCCTTGAACATCCGGCCCGAGGGCAACTCATCGATTACAGCGGGATCGCCGGGCGCCAGACGCACCAGATCGCCGTTCTTGACGATCATGGTCCGCGGCACGCCGCAGGCGCGTGCCAGCTTGGCATGCTCGTGCAGATGCAGCGCTTCGCCATGGACAGGGATCAGCAATTGCGGACGCACCCAGGAAATCATGTCGCGCAGTTCGTCCTGCCGCGGATGGCCGGAGACATGCACGAGCGCATTGCGGTCGGTGATCACCTCGATGCCCTGCGTGACCAGGCCATTGATGATGGTGCCGACGGCCTTTTCATTGCCGGGAATGGTACGCGACGAGAAGATCACCGTGTCGCCCTTGTTGAGCGTCACCATCGGATGATCGTTGTTGGCGATGCGCGCCAGTGCGGCCCGCGGCTCGCCCTGGCTGCCGGTGCAGAGCGCGATCACCTTGTCCGGCGGGAAATGGCCGTAATAATCTGCGTTGCGAAACGGCTGCACGCCGTCGAGGAAACCGGTCTCGCGCGCCACCTGCACGACGCGCTCCATGGCGCGGCCCACCACCACGACTTCGCGGCCCGAGGCCAGCGCAGCATCGGCGACAGCGCGCAGACGCGCCACGTTGGAGGCGAAGGTCGTCACCGCGACGCGGCCCTTGGCGGCCTTCACCAGTTCGGTGATGGTCTTGCCGACTTCCATTTCCGACGGAGAGCGCCCTTCCCGCACGGCATTGGTGGAGTCGCCGATGATGGCGAGCACGCCCTGATCGCCGAGTTCGCGCAGGCGCCGTTCATCCGTGGGCTTGCCGATGATCGGCGTCGGATCGATCTTCCAGTCGCCGGTATGCAGCACGGTGCCGAGCGGCGTGTGCAGCGCGATCGCATGAGATTCCGGAATCGAATGTGCGACCGGAATGAACTCGATATCGAACGGGCCAAGATTAATCCGGCCGCCCGACGGGACCACGGTGACGGGAATCTTCGGCGGATTGCGCTCGCTGGCGCATTTGGCCTCGAACAGCGCGGCGCTGAACTGCGTCGCATAGATCGGACATTTCAGCTTGGGCCACAGGTCGATGATGGCGCCGAAATGGTCCTCATGGGCATGGGTGAGGACGAGACCGACGAGATTCTTCTTTTCCTTTTCCAGGAAGCGCACGTCGGGCATGACGAGATCAATGCCGGGCAGATGTTCCTCGTCGCCGAAGTAAACACCAAGATCGATCGCCAGCCACTTTCCGGCAAGGCCATAGATCGACAGGTTCATGCCAATCTGGCCGACGCCTCCCAGTGGTGCGAAGGTCAATTCATTGGGTCGCGTCATTTGTATTCTGTCCTTGTCGACGCGGCCGATCCGAAATGAACATCGCCGGCGGTAATAGGGATTCGCCGGCGATCCGCTGTCGCGACAATCATACAGCCGGCCTCATCAATGGTGTCGAAAATTCCCGAAATCGTCTGCGCGCCATTGTCCACGGACACCGGCTGACCGATCCCCGCTGCGCGCTCCAGCCACTGCCGCCGGATCTCGGCAAACCCACGGCCCAAATCCCAGATGCCGCGCATCTCGTGCCAGGTGTCCGAAAGCGCCGAAAACAGGTCTTCGGCGCTGGCGCCAACGCCCATCGCATGCAGGGAAGCAACCGGATAAGGCATGTTGTCAGGCGCTGCCACCACATTGGTGCCGATCCCGACGACAACGGCAAGCTGGCCGTTCGGCGCTGCTTCCGCTTCCAGATTCATGCCGACCAGCTTATGGCCGCCCGCCAGAACGTCGTTCGGCCATTTCAGCCGATAATCATTCGCGGCCGACTGAGGCGCCCGTATCGCGGCTTCGACGCTGATCTGCCGGAGTGCCTTCTCAACAGCGACGCCGGCCGCGAAGCCCAGCGTGGCTGCAACCGACGGCGTCACATCAAGAACTTCAAGCACCGAACTGGCGAGGTTCCCGCGGGGAGCGACCCATGGCCGATGGCGGCGGCCGCGGCCGGCCGTCTGTTCCGTGGTGACAAACCACATCGGACCGCGCTCGCCTGTGCGCGCGCGGTCCATGGCTTCAGTATTGGTCGAACCGGTGCTGTCGAATGCGGCGAGCTTCGTGCCCGCCGCGAGGGCTCGGGGACCGAGCGAAAATGCCATCTAGAACAGCGACTTCGCTGCGAATGCCGCCGCGCTGACCAGAGGCGCCGGATAGACGAAGAACAGCACGTTGAAGATGCCCGCCACAGCCAGCACCGTGCGCAGCTCGACGCGCATCGGATCGAGCTTCCCGACCGGCTCGTCGAAATACATCAGCTTCACGATCGACAGGTAGTAGAACGCGCCCACCACGCTGGCTAGCACACCGACCACGGCCAGCACGAACAGGCCCGACTTGATGGCCGCCATGAAGACGTAGAACTTGCCGAAGAAGCCGGCCAGCGGCGGCACGCCTGCCAGCGAGAACAGGAACATCGCGAAGAAGAAGGCGATGATCGGATTGGTACGCGACAGGCCGGCGAAATCCTTGATCGTCTCAACAGGCTGGCCGCCCCGCTTCATGGTCAGAATGATGGCGAAGGTACCGAGGGTCATCGCCACATAGATCGCGATATAGACCAGCACGCCCTGCGCGCCCTCCTGGGTGCCGGCGGCAAGGCCGACCAGCGCGAAGCCCATATGGCCAATCGACGAATAGGCCATCAGGCGCTTGATGTTGGTCTGGCCGATGGCGGCAAACGAGCCCAGCACCATCGAGGCCAGTGACACGAACACCACGACCTGCTGCCATTGCACGACAATGCCCGGGAACGCGGTCAGCGCAACACGGGTGAACACGGCGAGCGCTGCGACCTTCGGGGCCGAGGCGAAGAAAGCAGTGACGGGCGTCGGCGCGCCTTCATAGACATCGGGCGTCCACATATGGAACGGCACGGCCGAGACCTTGAAGCAGAGGCCCGCAAGCAGGAACACCAGACCGAACACCAGACCGATACTGCCCGTCTTGGCTTCGGCGGCGATGCCGGCGAAGGACACCGTGCCGGTGAAGCCGTAGACCATGGAAGCGCCGTAGAGCAGCATGCCGGACGACAGCGCGCCCAGCACGAAATACTTCAGGCCGGCTTCGGTCGACTTTGCATTGTCGCGGTTGGAAGCTGCGACGACATAGAGCGACAGGCTCATCAATTCGAGGCCGAGATACAGCATGATCAGGTCGCCGGCCGAGATCAGCACCATCATGCCGAGCGTCGAGAGCAGCACCAGGATGGCGTATTCGAAAATGCGACGGGACTGGTCCGCGAGGAATTCGCGCGACAGGATCAGCGTCACGGTCGATGCGATGATCGCCAGCACCTTCAGGAAGCGCGCATAATCGTCGACGATGAAGCTGCCGGCAAAGGTGACATGCTTGCCGGCGGGCAGCATGATTTCAGCCGCGCCCACCACCACCAGCAGGCAGACGGCCAGTGTGGTGACGAGGCCCGTGATCTTCGGTCCGTTGAAGGCACCGATCATCAGCAGCGCCATGGCGCCAACCGCGAGCATCAGCTCCGGCAGGACGGGCAGCAGGGAATATCCGGCGGTCGTAATCGTCATTGCGCGTTATCCTGATCTGCTGCGGTCATTGCAGCAGCGCGGCTGCCTTCACGGCAGACGTTGCAGCAGCGTAATTGTTAACGAGGAGCTGGATCGAAGCCGCCGACATGTCGAGCACCGGCTTCGGATAGACTCCGAACAGAATGGTGAGGATGACCAGCGGCACCAGCACCAGGCCTTCCCGGAACGTGATGTCCTTGATGCCCTGCAGCGCAGGCTTGGTCAGTTCACCGAACACGACCTTGCGGTACAGCCACAGCGCATAGGCCGCCGACAGGATGACGCCCGCGCAGGCGAAGGTCGCCGTCGGGATCGAGACCTTGAAGGTGCCGATCAGCGTCAGGAACTCACCGACGAAGCCGGAGGTGCCGGGCAGACCGACATTGGCCATGGTGAAGACCATGAACAGCGCCGCGTAAATCGGCATACGGTTGACGAGGCCGCCATAGGCCGCGATCTCGCGGGTATGCAGGCGGTCGTAGACGACGCCGACGCAGAGGAACAGCGCGCCCGACACGATCCCATGCGACACCATCTGGAATACTGCGCCGGAGACGCCCTGCGTCGTGCCGGCGAAGATGCCCATGGTCACATAGCCCATATGCGCGACCGACGAGTAGGCGATCAGCTTCTTGATGTCTTCCTGCATCAGCGCGACCAGCGACGTGTAGACGATCGCGATC
>NZ_JBGMOE010000147.1:0-58945 GCF_041424195.1 Tardiphaga sp.
GTACGACATGCAGAAGGCCGGCACGCTGCTGTGGCCCGCGATCAACGTCAACGACAGCGTCACCAAGTCGAAGTTCGACAACCTCTATGGTTGCCGTGAATCGCTGGTCGACGGCATCCGCCGCGGCACCGACGTCATGATGTCCGGCAAGGTCGCCATGGTCGCCGGCTTCGGCGACGTCGGCAAGGGTTCGGCTGCTTCGCTGCGCCAGGCCGGCTGCCGCGTGCTGGTGTCGGAAATCGATCCGATCTGCGCATTGCAGGCGGCGATGGAAGGCTATGAAGTCGTGACCATGGAAGACGCCGCACCGCGCGCCGACATCTTTGTCACCGCGACTGGCAACAAGGACATCATCACCATCGAGCACATGCGCGCGATGAAGGATCGGGCCATCGTTTGCAACATCGGTCACTTCGACAACGAGATCCAGATTGCGGCGCTGAAGAACCTGAAGTGGGACAACATCAAGCCGCAGGTCGACGAGATCACCTTTCCGGACGGCAAGCGCATGATCCTGCTGTCGGAAGGTCGCCTCGTGAACCTCGGCAACGCCACCGGCCATCCGTCTTTCGTGATGTCGGCGTCGTTCACCAACCAGACGCTGGCGCAGATCGAACTCTACGCCAACAACAAGGACGGCAAGTACAAGAAGGAAGTGTACGTGCTGCCGAAGTCCCTCGACGAAAAGGTCGCCCGTCTGCATCTCGCCAAGATCGGCGTCAAGCTGAGCACGCTCAGCAAGGAGCAGGCCGCTTATATCGGTGTGAAGACCGAAGGCCCGTTCAAGGCGGACCACTATCGCTACTGAGTTCGGTTTGACGGTTTGAATAAGAAAAGCCCCGGAGCGATCCGGGGCTTTTTTGTTGTCGTCTGATCCATACTGTGCCCTCATCCCCGCCAGAACGCGATTGCGTTCTGGCTAGAGAAGCGGTCGTCTTCGACCGCGTCTCGAAGGATGTGCGCCGCATCCATGGTTCGAGACGCGCGCCACGGCGCGCTCCTCACCATGAGGGCGGAGTTTGTGGTGCGGTTGGATATTAGGCCAACATCTCCCGCACCATGGGAATGACCTTGCGGCCATAGAGATCGATGCACGTCATCAGCTTCTCATGCGGCAGGGCGCCCGCACTGTATTTCATATCGAAGCGCGAGATGCCGAGCGCCTTCGCCGTCTTCGAGATTTTCTTCGCAACGGTCTCGGGCGATCCCACGTAGAGTGAGCCGTGATCGGCCTCCTGGTCGAATTCCTTTCGCTGCATCGGCGGCCAGCCGCGCTCTTTGCCGATGCGGTCGCGCATCTGCTTGTAGTCGGGCCACAGTTCCTCGCGGGCCTGTTCGTTACTGGCGGCGACATAACCGGGTGAGTGGACGCCGATCGGCTTAACGGGCCGCTTAATCTCGGCATAGGCTCGGTGATAGAGATCGACATAGGGTTTGAACCGCTCGGGCTCGCCGCCGATGATCGCCAGCATTAAGGGCAGGTCATAGCGCACGGCGCGGACGACTGACTCAGGGCTGCCGCCGACACCGATCCAGGTTCGCAGTTGGCCGGTCTCGATCGGCGGATAGACACGCTGATTTTTGAGGGGCGGGCGGGTCGTGCCGCTCCAGGTCACTTCCGGCTCAGACGCCAGCGCAGCGAACAGATCGAGCTTGTCCTCGAACAGCGTCTCGTACTGGTCGAGCTTGAAGCCGAACAGAGGGAAGGATTCGGTGAACGAGCCGCGGCCGAGGATGACCTCGGCGCGGCCGTTCGATGCGGCATCCACGGTGGCGAAGCGCTGGAAGACGCGGATCGGATCGTCAGAGCTCAGCACGGTCACGGCGGATCCGAGGCGGATGCGCTTCGTGCGCGTGGCGATCGCCGCCAGCACGACTTCCGGTGCCGACACCGCGAAGTCGGCGCGGTGATGCTCGCCGACGCCGAAAAAATCGACGCCAAGCTGGTCAGCCAATACCGCTTCGTCGATCACATTCCGGATCACCTGTGCATGCGACAGCATCGCGCCGTCCGTGCCGCGCGTGACGTCGCCAAATGTATCGAGACCGAGTTCGAGAGACATGAGCCGTTTCCCTGACAAGTGCTGAAACGAAAAAGGCCGCGCATGACGCGCGGCCTTTCGCAGTAAAGGCGTGCCTGACTTACTTGGGTTTGGTGATTTCGAACTTCAAGGTGCCGATGCCATCGACGCCGCATTCGACCTTGTCGCCCGGCTGAAGCGCGGCAACGCCGGCCGGGGTGCCGGTCAGGATCACGTCGCCGGCGCCGAGTTCGACCTGCAGCGACAGCTTGGAAATGATCTCGGCGATGTTCCAGATCATCTCGGACAGGTCGCCCTTCTGACGTTCGGTACCGTTCACCGAGAGCCAGATCTTGCCCTTCGAGGGATGACCGACCTTCGAAGCGGGCACCAGCGCGCCGGTGGGCGCCGACATGTCGAACGACTTGCCGATTTCCCAGGGCTGCTCTTTCTTGCGCGAGATGGTCTGCAGATCGCGGCGGGTGAGGTCGACGCTGACGCCATAGCCCCAGACATGGTCGAGCGCCTGCTCCGGCGAGATGTTGAGGCCGCCGCTCTTCAGCGCGACGACGAGCTCGACCTCGTGCTGCATGTCCTTGGTCAGGGTCGGATAGGGAATCTCGCTGCCATCCGGCACGATCATGTCGGCATGCTTGGCGAAGAAGAAGGGAGGGTTGCGCTCGTCATTGCCGAGTTCGCGGATGTGCTCGAGATAATTGCGGCCCACGCACCAGACGCGGCGCACCGGGAATTTCGTAGTCTCGCCCTGAACGGCGATGGCGGCCTGCGGCGGAGGAGCGATAACGAACGATGCGGTCATGGACGGCTCTCGGGCTGGTTGTGAAGGCGGGGATCAAAACGGATGCCGCGCTTGCGCGGCAGAAAACAGAGGCAAGTTTTACGCCGACGCCTCGAGCGGTGCCAGCGGCGAGGCATCACGATGTTGCAAGCGGAAGAACGAGGCGTAACGTCCGCCACGGCGCAGCAGGTCGTCGTGGCGACCGCGCTCGACGATCTCGCCGCCTTCGACCACCAGGATGGCGTCGGCATGCATGATGGTGTGCAGGCGGTGTGCGATCACGATCGTGGTGCGGTTCTGACAGAGGTGCTCGATGGCTTCCTGCACCGATTTCTCGGATTCGGAATCGAGTGCTGCGGTGGCTTCGTCCAGCAGGATGATCGGCGCGTTCTTCACCAGTGCGCGTGCGATGGCGATGCGCTGGCGCTGGCCGCCGGAGAGTTGCGCACCGTGCTCGCCGACCGGCGTTTCGTAGCCGAGCGGGAAGCCGAGGATGAAATCATGGGCGCAGGCAGCCTTGGCTGCCGCAACGATCTCGTCTTCGGTAGCGCCCGGTTTGCCGAAGGCGACGTTCTCGCGGATGGTGCCGCGGAACAGATAGACGTCCTGGCCGACATAGGCGGTCTGGCCACGCAGCGAGCGCCGCGAGACCTGACCGATCGACTGACCATCGATGGTGATGTCGCCTTCGCTGACTTCGTAGAGCCGCAGCAGCAGCGCCAGCACCGTGGACTTGCCGCCGCCGGACGGCCCGACCAGCGCGGTGACCTTGCCGGGCTCGGCGACGAAACTCATGCGGTTCAGCACGACCTCGTTGGGGCGATAACGGAACGTGACGTCATGCAGTTCGACGCGCGCATCGGTCAGCTTCAGCGCCGGCTTGTGATCGTCGTTGGGTTCGGAAGCCGGGCTGTCCACGATCTCCAAGAGCGTATGCGCGCCGATGATCTGGCTGTTGAGATCGATGTTCAGCCGCGCCAGTCGCTTGGCGGGCTCATAGGCCAGCAGGAAGGCGGTGACGAAGGAGAAGAACTGGCCGGGCGTCGCGCCCATCGCCACCACGCGATAGCCGCCATACATCAGCGACGCGGCGATGGCGAAGCCGCCGAGCGTTTCCATCAGCGGGCTGGAGCGGCTGGAGACGCGCGCCATCTTGTTGGCGTTCTGCTCGACGGCGGTGATGCTCGCTTCCATACGCTGCTGCATGGTCTGTTCGAGCGTGAACGCCTTCACCGTGCGGATGCCCTGCAGCGATTCCTGCATCACTTCCAGAATCTCGGTGGTACCGGTGAACTGGTTGCGGGCGAGACCCTTGATGCGGCGGACCAGCTTGCGCAGCACCAGCATCGCGGGCGGCGCCACCAGGAAGCCGAACAGCGCCATATAGGGGTCCTGCATCACCATCACGCTGACCAGCGCGATCAGGGACAGAAGGTCGCGGCCGACGGCATTGATCAGAAGGCTGAGCACCTGCGTCACCGAATTGGCGCCGGCAGTAAGCCGCTGCAGGAACTCCGACGAATGCCGCTCCGAGAAGAAGCCGATGCTTTCGTTCATCAGCTTGGCGAACAGCCGGCGCTGATTGTTCGCGACGATCGCGTTGGAGATCTTCGAGAGAATGACGGTGTGGCCGTAGGTCGATGCGCCCTTGATCAGGAAGATCACCACCACGAAGCCCGAGAACAGCGCGATACGCTCGATGCTCTTGTCCACATAAGCCTGGTTGATGACCTCGCCGAGCATATAGGCGGCGCCGGCGGTCGTCGCGGCGGAGACCGCCATCAGCAGGAAGGCCAGGAGATAGCGCCGCCAATAGGTGATTGCCTGTTCGGCGACCAAACGGCGGATCAGCGCCCAGGCGCCGTACGGATCGTCAGTGACTTTGCGAGTAATCTTGGCCATCCGCGGTCCAGCGACGGCGCCGGGCAGGGATTTGCCGAGGCGTCAGGGTCAGCTTGCGAAACAGCCGCCTGATTGCCCGTTAAATCGCGGTTTTTCAAGCCAAAATCGGGCTTGCCAAGACTTTGTTAACCCGTTGGCCCGGCGATGTTCGCCGCCGGATTCGGGCCGATTTTGTCCCGGAATCTCTCGAAAAGCACGGCACGCAACGGGTACGCGCCGTACTTCCGGACGGCAGGATGTCGCCCAATCAGAACCGGTAATTCACCCCTGCTTTCATGGTGTGGAACCTGGTATCGACCGCGATGCTGGCGTTGGAGGAGAAGCCATTGGCGACGTCGTTGACGGCAGTGGAGAACAGCGTGCTCCGGCCAAGATCCACATAGAGATATTCGGTCTTGAAAGACCACTGCGGGGCGAATGCGTATTCGAGGCCCGCGCCGGCGGTCCAGCCCCACTGCGTCTGGCCGGCGGACAACGCTGCAACCTGGCCGAGAACACCATTCGGGCCGGTCAGAGCAAAGTTCCCGTTGGTGTTGACCCGGCCATAGGCGCCGCCGCCGGTGCCGTACAGGAACACGCGGTCCCATGCATAGCCGAGCCGTCCGCGAATCGTGCCGTACCATTCGACTTCGGAGCCGGTGCCGAATGCCGCGGACGTGGTCACGCCGTTATTGTTCAGCGTCTGATTGCCCTCGAAGCGGCCCTTGATGCCGGACCATTGGAAATCGGTCTCGATGCCAATGACGAAGCCGCCATTGTATTGATAGTTGTAGCCAGTCTGTCCACCGCCGACGAAGCCGCTCGAGGTCAGGCTGAGATTGCCGCTCGTGCTGGCAACGAGCGGGGGTGCTTCGGCCTGCAACTGTCGCTGCGTAGCCTGGAACGGATAGTCGAACTTGTCGCCGCCGAAGCCGACATTGGCGCCGACATAGAAACCGGTCCAGGAGAACACCGGGACGGGCGCGACTGGCGCCTTCACCGGATAGGGCATGTCGGCCGCGACGGCAGGAACGGCCGCACCGATAAGCAGTGCTGCGCCAGCGAATACTCTCTTCATGATCAGGCCCCTCAGTTTTTTGCGCACGGCAAGTGATTTCCGATGCGTCGCCGTCATCAGCGATCGCATGTGAAGTGTCGCTGAGCCGAGGCATCTGCGAATGATGCCGGGACTCGCGGCTTCCTCGTGCACAATGACAGGGCTGGCGGAGAGGTCTTGTTCACGCGCGCAGCAGATTTTAGTTCTCGCGCACTGTCACCAAACTTCACGTCGATGTGGCGTCGTCGCAACAGCACATACGCGCACTATACAAATACAGCTACAGAACGTCGCACTGCAGAGATTTTGCGTGAGGAGTTTATTCTGTGCCGGTACATTATTCGTCGAAAATGAGTTGGGCATATGCATCGGGCCAGCTTCGTCTCAGATGGATTTGATCTGGAATTGCCGGATCACCAGAAATTCGCACTATGGTGCGAAAACATGGAAGCGCTCACCTGCTGCGTGGACATCACACGTGCTGAAAATCGGCCATTCTCGGCCTTCGTGCACTGGGCAGATTATTCGAATGTACGGGTCACCCGGTTTGGCGGCACCTTCAGTCGAATCCGGAGATCCAGAACGGCAATCTCGCGCGGGCCAGACGATGATTTCTGTCTGATGTTTCATCGAGGCGAAGGGACGCTGGTTGTCGATCAGGTCGGACGCGAGACGGCCTTGTCATCAGGCCGCGCATTTCTTGGCACGAACGGACGCCCGGCCGATTTGCAATCAGATGCGGATTTCTCGTCGACGACATTGACCGTCAGCAGGGAGCGCCTGTTGCCTCTCATTGGCAATGTCGACGATCTCCTCATTCGGCCGCTCGATGAACGGCGCCCAGTCGTGGCTCATTTGCGGCGCTACATTGAAATCTCGGTCGATCTGCTGCGCGATCCGCATGATGCGGAACTCGACAGCCATATCAGTACGACATTGCTGGATCTGACGGCGCTCGCGCTAGGTGCCCGCGGCGAGGCTGCGCAACTTGCGTCGATGCGCGGTCTGCGCGCGTCGCGAACGCAGGAAATCATCGCAGAGATCGATCGCCATTTCGCGGATCCGGGTTTCTCCGTGGGGCAGGTCGCGCGCCGGCTGGGTTTGTCGCCGCGCTATCTCCAGGATCTCCTGCAGGATACGGGAGCGAGCTTCACCGAACGCCTTCTGGAGCGCCGTCTGCACCACGCAATGCGTTTGCTGACGAGCGAGCAGGGTGATCGGCTGAAGATCAGTGAAATCGCGCTGGCCAGCGGCTTCAGCGAGATCTCATACTTTAATCAGCGGTTTCGACGGCGTTTCGGCGAGACGCCGACGCAATGCCGCCGTTGATGCGAGCGGGGGCGCTCGGATCGTTCAGGCTGACTTCGCCAATAATTCAATGCCATGGCGCTCGCGGGCGAGCTTCTCTTCCCAAGCGAGCGCGTGCCGGGCGATGGTTTCGAGATCGTCGTATTGTGGCGTCCAGTTCAGCGTCGCGCGGATACGGGAGGTATCAGCAATCATGGTCATGATATCGCCATCGCGGCGCGGGGCGTACTGAACCGCGAAATTGCGACCCGACGCACGCCGCACGGCCTCGATGGTTTCCAGCACGGAGTAGCCGCGGCCATAGCCGCAATTCAGGGTGGTCGACGCGCCGCCTTCGCGCAGGTAGCTCAGTGCGGCGCGATGCGCCTGAACGAGATCGCTCACATGGATGAAGTCGCGGATGCAGCTTCCATCGGGCGTGGGGTAATCGGTTCCGAACACGTCGATCTTGCTGCGCTGACCGGTGGCGGCTTCCACGGCGATCTTGAGAAGATGCGTCGCACCCATGGTGGCGAGACCGGTGCGGCCCTGCGGATCGGCGCCGGCGACGTTGAAGTAACGCAGCGCGACGAAGTCCATCCCATATGCCGGTGCGATATCATGCAGCATGATCTCGGTCATCAGCTTCGATGAGCCGTAAGGCGACAGCGGCCGCGTCGCCGCATCTTCGGCCACTGGCGTGAAATCGGGGTTGCCGTAAACGGCAGCGGTCGACGAGAAAATGAAGCGCTTGACGCCGCATTTCACCGCTGCGCTGAGCAGGTTGCGCGTCGTCATCGTGTTGTTGCGGTAATAGCTGAGCGGGTCGCGCATCGATTCCGGCACGACGACAGAACCTGCGAAATGGATGATCGCGTCGATGCCATGGGCGGCGATGACGCCCTCAACGAGATTCTCGTCAGCGACATCGCCGATGAACAGTGGAACGCCCTCAGGGAGATATGTTGAGAAACCCGTCGACAAATTGTCGATCACGACCACGCTCTCGCCGGCTTCCACCAGCGCATGGACCATGTGACTTCCGATATAACCGGCGCCGCCGGTGACAAGGACGGTCATTGGATCTACTCACTCTCCCGTTTTGAGAACGCTATCGTGTCCAGGATGAAGAGTGGGTTTCGGCGGCCGGCAACTGGCCACTATGCTTAATGTTGCGTATAGGAAATCAGGCGAAATGGAGTTACCTGTGCCGATTGCTGGCAAAATGGCCGATAAACTGCAGCTGATCGTCACGAATCTGCACTGGCGCTACTCCGGTGTGACGGCAACCAATCGCATGGTGGCGCCGAAACTCGCAGACATGTTCGACGCAGCATGGCTTGGATCCGATGCGCCCGCTGGCATCGCGCGCATGGATATCGGCGATCTCATGAAATTGTGGCTCCGCCGCAAGCCTGTGATCTGGCACGCGCGGCGCAACAACGAGATGATTGCCGGCGTTCTGCTGAAGGCGCTCGGGTGGCCGCTGAAACTGCTCTTCACCTCGGCCGCGCAGCGCCATCATACCTGGATCACGCGCTGGCTGATCAGCCGGATGGACGCCATCATTGCCACCAGCGATATCTCCGCATCATATCTGAAGCGTTCCGCGACCGTGGTGACGCATGGGGTCGATACTGATCGCTATGCGCCGCCCGTCGATCGCGCGGCGGCATTTGCGGAAGCGAAGTTGCCGGGGCGTTATGCGATTGGTTGCTTTGGCCGCGTGCGCGCGCAGAAGGGTACCGATCTGTTCGTCGATGCAATGTGCGAACTGTTGCCGCGCTATCCCGATTTCACGGCTGTCATTGTGGGGGCAATCACGCCGGACCAGATCGGCTTTGCAAACGAGCTCAAACAGAAGATCGCCGATGCCGGTTTGCAGTCGCGCATCGTCATCACCGGCGAGTTGCCGATCGAAGAGGTCGAGCGATGGTATCGACGCCTGACGATCTATGCCTTCACCTCGCGCAATGAAGGCTTCGGTCTGACGCTCATCGAGGCGATGTCAGTGGGTGCCGCGTTGGTCGCGACGCGTGCGGGCGCCGCGGAGATCGTGGTCGAGGAGGGCGTGACCGGGAAGCTCGTGCCGACGGGTGATGCGGCGGCACTGACGCTGGCATTGGAGCCGCTGATGCGCGATCCCGATGCCGCGACAGCCATGGGCGCGCGTGCGCGTCAGCGGGTCCTCGATAGATTCAGCCTCGATGCAGAAGCGCGCGGAATCGCTGAAGTCTATCGCAGGCTGCTCTGACCCTGCAGGATATCCGCGACAAACGCATCAAGATCGCCGCCGGTAAACAGAAAGCCGGGTAGATGTGCGGCCTTGGCCGCTTCGATATCTGTGTCGCGGTCGCCGATGGCAAAACTGCCTTGGCGTTGTACCGGCCAGTGCTGCATCAGATCGAGGATCATGCCGGGGCTCGGCTTGCGCCAGTGATGATCTTCCAGATAACCCGCGACCGATCCGGCCGGATGGTGTGGGCAATAGCGGACGTCATCGATGCGGGCGCCTTGTGCGGCAAGTTCGGAACGCATCCACTTAAAAAGCGCATTGAGTTCGTCTTCGGTGAAGTAACCGCGTGCGACGCCGGACTGGTTGGAAAACAGGAAGACGAAATAGCCGGCATCGTTGAGCCGGCGAATGGCCTTGGCAGCGTTCGGCATCCAGCGGATGCGATCGGATGTGCCCATGTAGCCGTCGTCGTAATTGATCACGCCGTCGCGATCCAGAAACGCTGCGGGCTTTGCTTGAGTGGTCGTCATATCTGCGCGCTTCTGTTGGACGCCTCGGCCATCACGCCTTGAATGATTCCGGCGACGTCTTCGGCCGGGATGTCGCGCATGCAGGCGTGGTCGTTCATGGAGCAAATCGGCCTGTGGCAGGGTTGGCACGGGACGATGGTCTTGGTCTGCACGGTGGCCGCCAGCGGATTGAGGGGGCCCCATAGCTGCGGGCTGGTCGGTCCGAAAATGCCGATGGTCGGTGTGCCCACGGCGGCCGCGATATGCATCAGGCCGGAATCATTGGCCACGGCGACATTGGCCGCGGCCATGCCGATCACGCCATTGCGCAGGTCGTTGGTCGTCAGATCGCGGGCGCGGGGACCGGCCGCAGCCACGATCTCGTTGGCAAGGTCCTTCTCGCCGGGGCCGCCGATGACCCAGACATCCAGCCCGCGCTCGACCAGCAGTTTTGCCGCCTCGGCATAATAGGTCCAGCGCTTGGAGGAACCGACCGAGCCGGGGCCGAGCGCGACGGCCGGACCGGTTCCCAGCCCATTGGCCTGCCGCCAGCGCGCGATCTCATCGGCGGGCACGCGGAACTGGGGCACCGGCCATTCCGGCGGCAGTGGCGTGCCCGCCGGCAATGCCAGCGCGCATTTCTTGTCGATCATGCGCGGCAGCTTCTTTTCGCCCCAGCGCCACTGATTGATGAGGCCGAAGCGGGCCTCTCCGACAAAGCCGATGCGTTCCGGAATGCCGGCCAAAGCGGGTGCCAGGGCCGATTTCCAGGTCCGCGGCATCACCAGCGCGGTGCCATAGTTGCGTGCACGCAGGGTGGCCGCCAGTTCCCATTGCCTGGCGAGCGCGAGCTGGCTGCGGGGCAGGTCCCAGACGATGCCTGAGCGCACGCCCGGCATGTAGTCGACCAGCGGGGCGACCAGTTTGGTCACCAGCAAATCAACCGGCCGGTTCGGCCAGCGCTCTTTCAGGACCCGAACGACCGTATGACCCCGAACGAAATCGCCGATCCACATATAGGGCACGATCAGGATCGGCCGGGTATCGTCCGGATCGACCCTCACGCCCTGGTATGGGGAATTTACGTTCATTCTTTCAAGGACTTCGCTGTTCTGCCGCGGGCAATATCGGGGTCAATTCGGTACCCGCTCCATCCCCGCAGGTAAAGCCATTTGGGATGTTTCCAACCATGTTCCCGCGGCGTTGACGACATCCCGTCGCCCAAGTTGCCTGTGGGGCAGGGTTGAGGCAAAGGTGGGTCAATCATGAGATCGGGGACTTCATGCTGCTTGTGACCGGAGGAGCCGGTTTTATCGGATCGAATGTCGTGGCCGCGCTGAACGATGCCGGCCGGGCGGACGTGGCCGTCTGCGACGTGCTCGGTCATGACGGAAAATGGCGCAATCTGGCCAAGCGGCAACTTGCGGACGTGGTGCCACCAGCCGAGCTGATGGACTGGCTGCAGGGCCGCAAGCTCGATGGGATCATTCATCTCGGCGCGATTTCGGAAACCACCGCGACTGACGGTGATCTGGTCATCGAGACGAACTTCCGGCTGTCGATGCGCCTGCTGGACTGGTGCACGGCCAATGCGACGCCGTTGATCTACGCATCCTCGGCTGCGACCTATGGCGACGGCAATCAGGGCTTTCGCGACGAGCAGACTGTGCCGGAGCTGAAAAAGCTTCGGCCGATGAATCTCTACGGCTGGAGCAAGCATCTGTTCGATCTCGCGGTGGCCGAGCGCGTCGCTCAGGGCGAAAAGATGCCGCCGCAATGGGCAGGTCTGAAGTTCTTCAACGTCTTCGGGCCGAACGAGTACCACAAGGGCTCGATGATGAGCGTGCTGACGCGGCGCTTCGACGATATCAAGGCCGGCCGCGGCATCCAGTTGTTCAAGTCGCATCGCGAGGGTATTGCGGACGGCGACCAGCGCCGCGACTTCATCTATGTCGAGGACGTCGTGCGCGTGATGATGTGGCTGCTGGCGTCACCCGGTGTCAGCGGCATCTTCAATGTCGGCACCGGAACCGCGCGCAGCTTCAAGGATCTGATGCTGGCTGCCTATGCTGCACTCGGCACCAGGCCGAACATCGACTATATCGACATGCCAGAGCAGATTCGCGGCAGCTATCAATACTTCACGCAGAGCGAAGTCGATCGGTTGCGCGGCGCCGGCTACAATGGCGGGTTTACAACATTGGAAGATGCCGTCTCGCACTATGTGAAGGGCTTCCTCGACCAGCCCGATCGCTTCCGCTAACGGCGCAACAGGTACCGGTGTGATGTTTGATTTCGATGCCCTGTCGCATGCGATTGCCGACCAGACGGTGCTCTGCGTCGGCGATCTGATGCTCGACGAATTCGTCTATGGCGAGGTGTCGCGGATTTCGCCGGAAGCACCTGCGCCGGTCATCGCGGTCCAGCGCAGCGAGATCAATATCGGCGGCGCCGGCAATGTCGCACGCAATATTGCCGCCCTCCGCGCGAAATGCATTTTTGTCGGTCTGGTCGGTGAGGACGATGCAGGCGTAACGCTAAAGAATGCGCTCGCGCAGGAACCTCTGATCGAAGCACTGCTGGTCGCGGATCCGTCGCGTCCGACGACGCGCAAGGTGCGCTTCGTGTCAGAGCATTTCTCGACGCATATGCTGCGTGCCGACTGGGAACTGGCTGCGCCTGCGTCCGCGGCCATCGAGAAGCAATTGATCGATACGATTTTGCCGCAACTTGCGCGCGCCGACATCGTACTGCTATCCGACTATGCCAAGGGTGTGCTGACCGCGCGGGTGATCCGCAACGTCATCGATGCGGCGAAGAAGCTCGGCAAGCGCGTCATCGTCGATCCCAAGAGCGCAAATTTTGCGATCTATCGTGGCGCGACCTTGCTGACGCCGAACCGCAAGGAATTTGCCGAAGCAACGCGCAGCCGTGCCGACAGCGACATCAACATCGCGACCGCCGCGCAGGAAGCGATGATCCTGGCGGATTGCGCCGCGATGCTGGTGACCCAGAGCGAGCATGGCATGACGCTGGTGCCACGCGACGGCGAGCCGATCCATGTGCCGGCGCTGCCGGTCAAGGTGCGTGACGTTTCGGGGGCCGGCGACACGGTGGCGGCGATGCTGGCTGTGGCGCTGGCGGCCGGGGCTGACTGGGAAGCGGCATTGCGCGCGGCAACCGCCGCGGCAGCGGTCGCCGTCAGCAAGAAGGGGACGGCGGTGGTCACACCGTCCGAATTGCGCCGCCGGATTTTGCCGCATGCGTTTCTGGCCGCCGAAGAGAAAATCGTGGCATCGACCGAACTCAATGCGCAACTGGCCGACTGGCGCAAGCAGCAGTTGCGGATCGGTTTCACCAATGGCTGTTTCGACATCCTGCATCCCGGCCATGTGAAGGTTCTGACGGCAGCGCGCGCGACCTGCGATCGCCTGATCGTGGGCCTCAACAGTGACGCGTCCGTGAAGCGGCTGAAGGGCGAAGGGCGCCCGGTGCAGGATGAACGCGCCCGTGCCGAAGTGCTTGCGGCGCTGGAGGCAGTCGATCTGGTCGTGATTTTCGAAGAGGATACTCCCCTGAACCTGATTACGCAGATCGCGCCGGCTACGCTGGTCAAAGGCGGCGATTACACGCGAGAGCAGGTGGTCGGCCATGAGGTCGTTGCTGCCTCGGGCGGAGAGGTGATCCTGATCGATATCCTGCAAGGCCACAGCACGACGTCGCTGGTCGAGCGCGCGCGCAGCGGACAGTCATGACACGCATCACACAGTTTTCTGCGCGCAACTGGATGATTGCGACGCATGACGCCATCGTCACAGCGG
The DNA here is from genome assembly GCF_041424195.1 of Tardiphaga sp. Classification (NCBI taxonomy): domain Bacteria; kingdom Pseudomonadati; phylum Pseudomonadota; class Alphaproteobacteria; order Hyphomicrobiales; family Nitrobacteraceae; genus Tardiphaga; species Tardiphaga sp. The sequence continues at coordinate 13,612 of NZ_JBGMOE010000147.1, forward strand.
CTGCGGTCGTTCTCAGCTTCGTGCTGCGGTTCGACGGCGAGAACCTGTGGGATCGGCTGCCGCTGCTTCTGAATATCCTGCCGTACTTTGTCATCTTCAGCTTTTTCGTCTGCTACCTCTTCAATCTGACGACGACGAAGTGGCGCTTCATCTCGCTGCCCGATCTGCTGAATATCATCAAGGCATCCACGGTGCTGACGGGCGCGCTTCTGGTGCTCGACTACATCTTCCTGGCGCCGAACGTGTATGGCACCTTCTTTCTCGGCAAGACCACGATCGTCATCTACTGGTTCATCGAGATCTTCTTTCTCAGCGGAACGCGACTGGCTTATCGTTATTTCCGCTACACGCGCACACGCAATCAGGCGCGCGCGATGGATGCGTCACCGGCACTGCTGATTGGTCGTGCGGCCGATGCCGAGGTGTTCTTGCGGGGCATCGAGAGTGGTGCCGTCAAGCGCATGTGGCCGGTTGGCATCTTGTCGCCGGCGATGTCCGATCGTGGACAGGCGATCCGAGGTGTTCCGGTGCTCGGCGGTATCGACGATCTCGGCAATGTCGTTGATGACTTCAGCACGCGGCAACGCCCGATCGAACGGATCGTGATGACGCCGTCGGCATTTGAGGCAGAAGCGTTGCCCGAGTCGGTATTGATGCGCGCGCGCAAGCTCGGGCTGACGGTCAGTCGCATCCCGTCGCTTGAGGAAAGCCGCGATACGCCGCAACTGGCGCCGGTGGCGGTCGAGGATCTGTTGCTGCGGCCAAGCGTCAAGATCGACTATGCCCGGTTGGAGAATTTCGTGCGTGGCAAGGCGATCGTCGTGACCGGTGGTGGCGGCTCGATCGGCTACGAGATCTGCGACCGCGTCATTACTTTTGGCGCCGCCCGGCTGCTTATTATCGAGAATTCGGAGCCGGCGCTTCATGCGGCTATGGAAAAGCTGGCGGCCAAGGTCACCAGCGCGGAGATCGAGGGCCGCATCGCCGATGTCAGGGACCGCGAGCGAATTCATCAACTGATGATCGCCTTCAAGCCGGATGCAGTGTTTCACGCAGCCGCGCTGAAACATGTGCCGATTCTGGAGCGCGACTGGGGCGAGGGCGTCAAGACCAACATCTTCGGCTCTGTGAATGTCGCCGATGCGGCGCTCGCATCGGGCGCTGACGCGATGGTCATGATTTCGACCGACAAGGCCATCGAGCCGGTGTCAATGCTCGGGCTGACCAAGCGTTTCGCCGAGATGTATTGCCAGGCGCTCGATGGTGACGCCATCAGCGGCAGTGCCGCCAAGTCGCCCATGCGGCTGATCTCGGTGCGGTTCGGTAATGTTCTGGCGTCGAATGGGTCCGTCGTGCCGAAGTTCAAGGCGCAGATCGAAGCCGGTGGGCCGGTGACGGTGACGCACCCTGATATGGTGCGCTACTTCATGACCATCCGCGAGGCCTGCGATCTGGTCGTCACTGCGGCCACCCATGCGATGAATGCGCAGCACGCCGATGCATCGGTCTATGTACTCAGCATGGGACAGCCGGTGAAGATCGTCGATCTCGCCGACCGCATGATCCGGCTGTCCGGTCTTCAGCCCGGCTACGATATCGATATCGTGTTCACCGGTGTTCGACCGGGCGAGCGGCTCAACGAGATATTGTTCGCCGAGCAGGAGCCAACCAGCGAGATCGGTATTGCCGGCATCCTTGCCGCACGCCCGAACGAGCTACCGCTGGAGACGCTGAACAGCTGGCTTGCGATCTTGCGGAAAGCCATTGATGCGGACGAGCACGAAGTCGCTGTGGCAACGTTGAAGGATGCGGTCCCGGAATATCGGGCGATGCACAGTGAGGCTGCGTTAGCGGCGCGGGGTTGAGAATGCCCGCAATACCGCGGCGACGCCGGCGCCGGCAAGTACAAGCAGAGCTGCGTCGGCGACGCCTGAACGGAGATAGATCGACAGCCCGGCCAGTGCCGCCAGGCCGATATTGAGCACGAACACCGTTCGCACCACCTCGATCACGGCGAAGCCATTGTCCGTCGCGCGCTGATAGAAGTGTGAGCGATGCGCCAGCCATACCGGCTCGCGCTTTACCAGCCGCCGGAGCAGGGTGATGGTCGCGTCGGCAAGGTAATACAGCGGCAGCAGGATGGCGGCAGCCAGATGGTGCGCATAGGCCAGTTGCAGGAAGCACCAGGCCAGCAACAACCCGATGGGGAGGCTGCCGACGTCGCCCAGAAACATCTTTGCAACGGGCCGATTGAATGGCGCGAAGCCGAGTGTGGCGCCGCAAAGCGCAGCGGCAATGAGTGCCGTCGATAACGGCAGTTGCCCGGAGAAGCCGATCAGCACCAGTGCCGCGGTGATCGGAATCACTTCGGCCACCGTGATCCAGTCGAGCCCATCCATGAAATTCACGAGATTGACGAACCAGAGTGCGGCCAGCAGCAGCAAGCCGCGTTCGATCCAGAGAGGCAGGTCCGGTGTGATCTGCAGTGTTGGGGACAGGGCAAACAGGATCGCGGCAATACTGACGGCTTGCAGCAGCAGTCGCGGCGTCACGGAAATCGGACGCAGATCATCAATCGCGCCGATGGTTGCGATCAGGATCGTTGCACCAAACAGCACCCATAGTGTCGGTGTCGCTGAAATCGAAAGACTGGCAATCGAGCCCGCGGCAACCAGCAGTGTGACTGATATCACCGCGATGCCGGCGCCTTGTGGTGTCGGCACCTTGTGGGACGATCGGGCATTCGGTCGCGCCATTGCGTAGCGGATCAGCAGCGGATGAATGGCCTTGATGCAAACCGCGGACAGAACGGCGGCTACAACCAGAGCGACGAGGGTTGTAATCAATTCGAATGACGACATCGGGATGACACTGGTCCCAGGAATGACATGCGTTGCAGGGAAGATTTGGGGCGCTATGGGACAAATAGTTTGGAGTTATGCAGGGCGCCTCTTCTTAGCCTGTTTTTACGGCATAGCTAGCGGCGAAGGCCGCGCTTCTGACGCAATCGGGTGTTGCGATACCGAAGTATTTCAGCATCATCGTCTGGATGGCTAATGGAATGCGACGCGGATCGTCACGCAACGTGGCGATTCCTGGCGAATGTCTGGGGACACGATGTCTGAACAACCCATCCTTGTCACTGGTGCTGCCGGCTTCATCGGTTTCCATGTGACGCAGCACTTGCTGGCTGAAGGCCATACGGTCGTTGGCCTCGATAGCGTCAATAGCTATTACGACCCGGCGCTGAAGGAGGCGCGGCTGAAGCTGCTGGAGGGCCAGCCCCGCTTTACCTTTGTGAGGGCGAATCTGGCAGATCGCCCCGCGATCTCGGCACTGTTTGGCGAATACAAATTCCCGGTCGTCGTCCATCTCGCAGCGCAAGCCGGTGTTCGCTATTCGATCGAGCAGCCGCACGCCTATGCCGATGCCAATCTCGAGGGTTTTCTCAATATCCTCGAAGGATGCCGGCACAATGGCTGTGAGCATCTGCTTTATGCGTCGTCATCGTCTGTCTATGGCGCCAACAAGAAGAAGCCGTTCTCCGTCAGCGACAGGGTCGACAATCCGATCAGCCTTTATGCAGCGACGAAAAAGGCCAACGAGTTGATGGCGCATTCCTACAGCCATCTCTATCGCCTGCCGACTACCGGACTGCGTTTCTTCACCGTCTATGGTCCGTGGGGGCGGCCGGATATGGCGATCTTCCTGTTTACCAAGGCGATCCTCGACAAGCAGCCGATCAAGCTCTTCAATCACGGCAACATGCGACGCGACTTTACCTATGTCGACGACGTTGTCGGTGCTATCGGGCGGCTGATCGATCATGTGCCGACCGGCAGCGAGGATCAGGCACCGGCGCGAATCTACAATGTCGGTAACCACAAGCCAGAGGACCTTTTGCATGTGGTCTCGGTTCTTGAGAAGGAGCTGGGGCTTGAAGCGATCAAGACGATGCTGCCGATGCAGCCGGGCGATGTGCCTGAGACTTTTGCCGATGTGGATGATCTGATGCGTGACGTCGGCTTCAAACCGGATACCTCGATCGAGGAGGGGATTCGGCAATTCGTGGCGTGGTATCGCAACCACTACGGTAATCTGAACGCGAAGGGTTGAGAACGGCTGATGAGCAAGCGCATTATTCCCCTGATCATGTGCGGCGGTGCCGGTACGCGCCTGTGGCCGTCGTCGCGTGAGGGACGCCCGAAGCAATTTCTGCCATTGTTCGGGCCGCGCTCGACCTTTCAGGACACCGTGATTCGCGTGTCCGACGCCGGCTTGTTCGATCGTCCCATTGTCATCACCAGCGCCGCCTATCGTTTCATGGTGCGCGAACAACTCGCCGAGATCGGGCTCGAGGCTGACATTCTGCTCGAGCCCGCGCGGCGCGATTCCGGGCCGGCCATTGCCGCCGGCGCTGCTTTTGCACAGGCTCGGGATGAGGACGCGGTCGTGCTCGCGCTCGCCGCCGATCACGTGGTCCGCGACGTGCCGGCTTTCGTGACGGCGTGCCGGGCGGGTCTGGTGGTTGCCGATGCCGGCCACATTGTGACGTTCGGCGTGCAGCCGGAGCGTCCGGCCATCGAATATGGCTATATTTCACCGGGGCAGGCCATTTCCGGCGAGGTAAAGAGTGTCGCCAAATTTGTCGAGAAGCCGGACCTGCAGACGGCAGCCGGTTATATCGAGGCCGGCTATCTCTGGAACAGCGGCAACTTCATGTTTCGGGCGGGGATGCTGCTCGATGAATATCGGCGTGTTGACAGCGATAGTGTCGAGACCATCACCAGCGCTGTGGCGAAGGCCGGCCGCGATCTCGGCTTCTTTACGCTCGATGCGGACGCTTTCGGGAAGGCAAAATCGATTTCTGTCGACTACGCCGTGATGGAGAAGACGACGAAGGCGGCCGTGGTGCCGGTGTCCTGCGGCTGGTCGGATGTGGGTTCGTGGCTCGCAGTGTGGGAGCTCTCCAACAAGGATGCGCAGGGCAATGCCGCGCAAGGCGTGGCGGTGTTCGAGGACTCGCGTAACTGCAACGTGGCCAGCGATGGTCCGGTGGTGGCCCTGGAGGGCGTCGACGATCTCGTGGTGGTGGCGACGCACGACGCTGTGCTGGTCTCCCGCCAGAAGGATGCTAACGGCTTGAAACGGCTTGTGGCGAAGCTGAAGGTTGCGGCACCCCGGGTCACCGAAGATCATCTAAAGGTGCATCGCCCGTGGGGATCTGTGCAGGCCCTTGAGGATGGCGAGCGCTATCAGGTGAAGCGCCTTGTGGTGAAAGCCGGAGAGCGGCTGTCACTCCAGAAGCACCACCATCGCTCCGAACACTGGATCGTTGTGCGTGGTACCGCGAAGGTGACGATCAACGATCTGATCAAGACCGTTCACGAGAACGAGTCGATCTACATCCCGCTCGGTGCAACGCATCGTCTGGAAAACCCCGGCAAGATTCCGCTCGAGCTGATCGAGGTGCAGACGGGAAGCTATCTTGGCGAGGACGACATCGTTCGCATTGAGGACGACTACAAGCGGAGCTAGCGGACCGGGGGGGGGGTACTCACCCGAATCGATGCACCCAAAGCGTGCATTCGCCTGAATTTGGCGCCGGTGAAGGGCTGCCACGATTCCCCTTATGCCGTATCTCATTCCATTTTACGAAATGGCGACCTTTGCCACAATTGGGCACCCGGAAGGCCGCGAGGAGGCGGTTGTGGCCTCCGGGTTTGGTCTCAAGGTTCACGAAATCGTGTTAACCTGTTGTTAGGTATTAGTAAATAGCTGAAATTAAGAGCTAAAACGACGTTTGTGCGACGGTCGCGTGGGACCCCTGTGCCCCGACCGAGGTAATGTATTCTTGCAACAATGAGTCAGTTTTCGCTCCAAAATGTGGCTTTCGGATTGCGGCAAGTTCCATTTCTTGTTAGCGCTCAATCCATGAAGCAGATTGCAAAGATTTTCCTTGTAGTTGTATCGCTGGGGTCGAGCGGCCAGCTCGCTCATGCAGCCGAGCCATTTTTCATTCTTGACGCCATTAATCAGGCGGTAAAGACGAACCCGGGTGTCGGCGAGGCGTCTGCCAATCGCCGCGCCACCGAAGCCGAACTTCGCCAGAGCCAGGGTACTTTGCTGCCTCAGATCAGGCTGCAAGCGAATACCGGCCCCGAGATGTTGAACCGGGCGATCGTTCCTGCGCCGGCCGGAAATGGCTCCTATGTCAATGGCAGCGAGGCGTCGGTAACGGTGCGCCAGCTGGTGTTCGACGGCTTTGCGTCGATCAACGACATCTGGCGTCAGGCTGCGCGTGTCGATGCTGCTGCGTTCCGGGTGCTTGAACGGACCGAACTGATCGCGCTCGATGCTGCCGAAGCCTATGTGGATGTGACGCGCTATTTGCGTCTGGTCGCTTTGGCCGAACAAAATCTCAAGGTTCATCTCGAACTGCGCGCCAATGTCCGTGCGCGTTTCGCTGGCGGTCGTGCCGGTGAGGGCGATACCCAGCAGGCGGAAGAGCGGGTGGCTGCCGCCGAAGCCGTGCTGTCGGATTTCCGCCTCAGCCTCGATTTTGCGCGCGCCAAGTATCGCAAGACCGTTGGTCTTGAGCCGTTCAATGTGCGCTTCCCCGGTCGTTTGCCGGATATGCCGGCAACCAAGAACGAGTCGCTCGACGTCGCCTTCAAGTACAATCCGACGATCCGCGCCGCCGGCGCAGATGTCGATGCGGCCAAGCGTGCTTTCGACTCGACCGCCGGTGCATTCGTTCCGAACGTCGCGCTGGAAGGTCGCGCGCTGCGCGGCAAGGACTCGATCACCTATCCGGGCAATCGCGACGAAGTCAGCGGCAAGGTTGTTGTCAGCTGGGATATCTTCCGCGGCGGTCAGGATGCGTGGAAGCGCGCCGAGGCTGGCGAACGGATGATCGAGCAGCAGCAGAAGCATGCGCGTCTGCAGCGCGATGCGCTGGAGTCGCTCGACAAGGCATGGGCTGCGCGCACGATCACGACGGAGCGTGCAGCGGCGCTGGTGCGTGAAGTTGAAGCCGCGCGCCGTACTTTCGTGGCCTATAACAAGGAATACGAGCTCGGTCAGCGCACGCTGATCGATCTGCTGAACTCGCAGAACCAGTACTTCAACGCCAACGTCTCGTTGGTGTCTGCACGCGGCGTCACCGTGTTCGCGGACTATCAGTTGCTTGCGGCCATGGGGCAGTTGCTGTCCTATCTGAAGACCGGCAAGCCGCCGGAGTCGGAGCCGATCGAGAGCCGTGCATCCGGCCTGATCCCGTATCGCCTGCCGCCAATCCTGCTGACGGCGCCGGAGCCTGGCTCCGAACCGCTCAATACGGTTCTGCCCTTCCAGACCTGGAATTCGCCTTTCGCACCGGCGCTGGAACCGAAAGCCGTGTTGTTCGGTGATCGCTGGGCCTCGCAGGATCTGTCGAACGCCAACGCATTGTTCATGACGTCGGGGCAGGTCGGGCAGGGCAGCGTATCGGCCGATGCGTCCGCGGGGCGCCGTTAACCAATTGAGCACGCGGATTTATAATTCGCGGTCGGGTTTACCGTAAGTTCAGCAATTTGGCTGAACCGCGAAATAGGACAGGCGCTCCGCAAGGATCGCCTGTAAAGCTGGCAAGTCGTATTTTGTAAGGCCAGTAGATCCGCGTTCGGGTCATACAAGGCGCCTGGAATTTCCGAGGCTGCATTGAACATTCGCTCACCCCAGTTCGATATTGCAATGAACCTGCCGGCTGCGCCCGTAGCGGAGGTCGAGCATCAGCATGCCGATCCGCTGACTGACAGCCTGCTTTACCTCGCCGCGCATCACGGCCGGGCTGTCAGCCGAAGTGCATTGCTGGCCGGTCTCCCGGTCGAACGCGGCGTGCTGACAACCGCACTGTATGAGCGTGCCGCGCAGCGGGCGGGTCTCGAGGCCGAGCTGAACGAGCGGCCGCTCAAGGATATCCCTGCGCTGGTCCTGCCTGCTGTGCTTCTGTTTCACGATGGTTCGACGCGGATCCTGCGCGGCATCGATCTGGCGAGTGGCCGTCTCACGCTGGCAAACCCGGCGGGCGACGGCGCGATCGCCATCGAGCGCATCGAAGCGGTCGAGGAGAAGTATGCCGGCTTCGTCTATTTCGCCCGGCCGGCAACGGTCAGCGATCCGCGTGCGGTTGCCACCGGCGATCTGCCGAAGGCGCACTGGTTCTGGTCCGTCGTCAGCCGGTTCGGCTCCAACTACAGCCATGTCGCCATTGCAGCATTCATCGTGAACATGCTGGCGCTCGCCGCGCCGCTGTTCACCATGAGCGTCTATGACCGCGTCATTCCGAATGGTGCGATCCCCTCACTGGTCGCACTCGGTATCGGCCTGTCGCTGGCGATCGCCTTCGACTTTCTGCTCAAGGTGGTCCGCAGCCGCATTATCGACATGACCGGCAAGAAGATCGACGTGGTACTGGCGTCGAACATCTTCGAACATGTGATGGCGCTGAAGATGGACAAGCGTCCGCCCTCGGTCGGCATTCTCGCCAATCAGATGCGCGACTTCGACTCGGTACGCGAATTCTTCACGTCAGGCACGGTCGTGTCGGCGACCGATATGATATTCGCGATCATCTTCATTGCGGTGTTGTTCGTGATTGCCGGACCGCTGGCCTGGATCCCCCTGGCGATGCTGCCCGTCATGATCATCGTCGGCTTCCTGATTCAGCGGCCGCTCGATCGCGCGATGAAGCGCCTGCAGGCGGAATCTGCCGCACGCCACGGCATTCTCATCGAATCGCTGAACGGCATCGAGACCGTTCGCGCTGTCGCCGGTGAAAGCCGCGTGCAGACGGTGTGGGAGCGTTCTGTCGCCGCGACGGCGCGTTCGAGCGAAGGCGTACAGTTCTGGTCGTCGCTGGCGATGACCAGCGCGAGCGTGGCGACGCAGCTGTGCAGCCTGTTGCTGGTCGTGGTCGGTGTGTTCCTCATTCTCGACGGCAAGCTGTCGGTCGGTGCGCTGGTTGCGGCCAATATGTTGTCGGGCCGCATTCTCGGTCCCATCGCGGGCATCGCGGCTGTGATGACGCGCGCGACGCAGACCATGTCGGCGCTGCGGTCGATTGATCGCCTGATGGCGATGGAGCGCGAGCGGCCGCCGGAAAAGATCTTCGTGGCCCGCGAGATCACCAAGGGCAGCATTGAATTCCGCAATGTCAGCTTTTCCTATCCGAACAGCCCGGCCAAAGCGCTCGACGGCATCTCTTTCCATGTGAAGCCCGGCGAGAAGATCGGCATTATCGGCCGGGTCGGCTCAGGCAAGACGACGGTGGGTCGTCTGGCAACAGCGTTCTATCCGCCGAGCGAAGGCAGCATCCTGATCGACGGCATCGACATCCGGCAATACGATCCGGCGGATTTGCGCGCGGGCATCGGTTTCGTGCTGCAGGACACGGATCTGTTCTACGGCAAGCTGCGCGACAACATTACGCTGGGCCGTCCCGATGCGACCGATGAGGAAGTGCTCGCGGCTGCACGGCTGTCCGGCGTCGAAACCTTCATCGCCGGTCATCCGCAGGGCTATGACATGATGGTCGCGGAGGGCGGACGCAGCCTGTCGGGCGGCCAGAAACAGGCGATCGGCCTCGCGCGCGTGCTGATCCGCAAGCCGCGCGTGTTGTTTCTCGACGAACCCACGGCACATTTCGATGTGCGCAGTGAAGGTGAGTTCCTCGAACGTCTCAAGACGCTCGCCAAGGGCGAGATGTCGATCATCGTCTCGACGCATCGCCCGTCGCTACTGTCGCTGGTCGATCGCATTCTCGTGTTCGACAACGGCAAGATCGTCGCCGACGGTCCCGCCGATCAGATCCTGACGCGCTTGCGTCCGCAGCAGCAGGCTCCTCAAGCCGCGGGGAGGCCGGTCAATGTCGCAGTCTGATTTCGCATTTTCGAACGACGTTCGCGCGGCCATGGAAATGCGCACGCCGCGCACGGCGCGGATGTTGTTGATGACCGTCACGGGTCTGCTCGTCGTGTTCCTGCTGTGGGCACACTTCGCCGTGCTGGATGAGGTGAAGCGCGGCAATGGCAAGGTCGTGCCGTCGCGCCAGACCCAGGTGGTGCAATCGCTCGAAGGCGGCATCATCAGCGAATTGCTGATCCAGGAAGGCGCGATCGTCAGAAAGGATCAGCCGCTTGCGCGCATTGAGGATACCAATTTCGCAGCACAGTTCGGCGAAATCCGCGAGCGGCGCAGTGCCATGGCTGCCCGCGTGATCCGGCTGGAAGCCGAAACCTTCGGCAAGACCAGCGTCGAGTTTCCGGAAGATCTCATTAAGCTTGCACCGCGTGCAGTGCAGACCGAACGCAGTGTCTTCGACGCCCACATGCGCAAGCTGGCGCAGGACATCGATGTGATTGCCCAGCAGGAATGGCAGAAGAAAAAGGAAATCGACGAACTCCGTGCGTCCGAGACCCGCTTCTCCGAGACGCTGACGCTGCTGACGCGCGAAACCCTGCTGACGCGCCGGCTATATGAACAGAAGGTCGTTCCCGAGATCGAGATGTTGCGCTCCGACAGGCAGGCCACTGACATGCGTGGCCAGCTTGCGGTGGTGCAGGCGACCATGGTCAAGACCGAGGCCGCCGTGAAGGAAGCGCAGTCACGGCTTTTGAATATCACCACGGCATTTCGTTCCGCGGCGGAAGATGATCTCGCGAAATCGCGCGGCGATCTCGCGGTCCTCGACGAAAACATCAAGTCTGCGCAGGACCGCGTTCGACGCACCGAACTGCGCTCGCCGGTCTACGGCATCGTTAACAGACTTAATGTCACCACCATTGGTGCGGTCGTTGCACCTGGTGCCAGCGTGATGGAGATCGTGCCGCTCGAGGATACGTTGCTGGTCGAGGGGCGTATTCGTCCGCAGGACATCGCCTTCATCCGTCCGGACCATGAAGCGGTGGTCAAGCTCAGCGCCTATGATTCCTCGGTGTATGGATCGCTTCATGGCCGGGTCGAACGTATCAGCGCCGATACCATCACCGACGAGAAGGGTGACAAGAATGAGCGCGGCGAGACATTCTACCGCGTGATGGTGCGTACCGAGAAGAACCACCTCGGAACCACCGAGAATCCACTGCCGATCATTCCTGGCATGGTGGCGACTGTAGAAATCCTGACCGGCAAGAAGTCGGTGCTGGATTATCTCGTGAAGCCTGCCCGCATGTTGCGTGACGAAGCATTCCGCGAGCGCTGATAGCTACGGAGCGTCACCGCTGCTCCGTATGTTACCTTGCTCCGTTCCACCAGAGTCAACGAACTCTTAAAACGCGCGGTTCGATAAAATTCGAGCGAATGCGTTGGTAGGCGATTGAGCGCGTTCAACGACATACAGGCACAGGTTGACGTGTTTTAACCGGCCTGAAGCAGCCCCCGAACTATCCCTGATGCCACAAGATCCGGACGGGGATCGACGCAATGACGTCGGCCGATGCTCCGGACAACGGGGCGTCAGTCATGTTGCGTATCGATCAGGCGCGGGCATTCCCGCGTGCGCTGGGGTTCGTGCTCGCCGGTGTCGTAAGCGTCAGCGCTTGCGACGGGGCATTCGCAAAATCACGCGCGAAGAAGACCGTGCTCGAGCGTCCCGTCATGGAATCGGCGATCGCAGGGATGACCGCGCCGCCGGTCCGGTTCTTCACGATCAACCAGGTCATGGCCAAGCGTGACAGCGAGAACCGTGCAAAGCCCGGCAATATCGAACTCGCATCCCTGGATGCGTCGCAGGGATCCGATGGCAGCGTTACCAGCGACGCTCCATCGCCCGCCGCAATCCTGCCTGCCGCCAGCGAGGAGCCGTTCGGTCTGTTCACCTTCCGCGCGCCCGAAGGGCTGTTGTGGACGAAATGGCGCGGTGTCGAAGCGCGTATGCGCGCCGACTTGAAGTCGGTCGAGAACTGCAAGGCCGATAGCGAGAGTTGCGCCGCCGGCGCGCGCAAGTTCGCCGCGGTCACGCGGCCAGCCGCAGATATGGCTCTGCGCATGCGCGTCGAGGCGATCAATCGCGACGTCAACTATGCGATCCGCTATGTCGGGGACTATCAGCAGCACGGTGTCGCCGATCTTTGGAGTTCGCCGCTCGAGACGCTGTCTGCAGGCATTGGCGATTGCGAGGACTATGCGATCGCAAAGCTCGCCATGCTCGTTGCAACGGGCGTGCCGGAAGCCGATATCAAGTTGATGCTGGTGCGTGACATGGCGGTGCGCCAGGACCATGCTGTGCTGACGGTTCGTGTCGATGGCCGCTGGCTGGTGCTCGACAATCGTTACTCCCGACTGTCGGAAACACGTGATCTGCCGCATTTCATGCCGCTTTTCGCCATTGACCACAAAGGCGTCAGCCTGTTTGCAGCGCCCTATGCCGCTCGCCCGCACCACGAGAGCGAGACCGACATGTTGCCCGCGGCGGAGGCTGACAGCTTCGGCGGCGGCTCGTCCCTGCCGCTGGCGCTCTGAGATAGTTCGACAACACAACGTCGACAATCGGCTTGATATCGACGTTTTATGCGCTTCGCGATCTTGTACTTGCGCGCATCTTGGGCTCTTAATGCACCAGGGTGAGGCTGACGAGGGGATTGAGATGCGCTTCAAGCACACGCTGTTGGGTTTGTTCGTGGCGGCCGGCATGGGTGCTGCTGCAACTGTCTCGCACGCCGAAGGCCTGCTTCCAGGCGCTGCCTTCTCCGTCGATTGCCAGAATGGGGCCGTGTACAAGCTGACCTCCGGTCGGGTGACCTTTCCCGGTGATATCGTCACCGGCCATCTCTACCTGACCCCGCATCGCGCCATGCCGGTTCGCCTGATCCCGATGGGTGAGGGATATCGCTATGCAGGCCATGGCGTGTGGCTGGATGGCATTCGCGAGCGCGCGCTGCTGTATCGGGCCAAGTATAATCCGGTCGCCTGCGTTGTGACGCGCATATAGACTTTTATCCAATCGATAGATTCCTGCGATAGTGGGTTGCGCATGTGCGCAGCCTGCGGACGCGCGTCTGTGCTCAGAGAGCAAATCCGCGATCGAGAATCGCGAACTTCGCGACTGCAATGGTGTCCTGCCATCAGGCGGTGACAAGAATGCGCTTCAGGCACCTGTCCCATTTCGGAATTTACTCGCGACGGGCGGCCATGAAGCGGCGCCTCGGCCCACTGTCCATGTCGGCTCGCGAAAGCAAATGCAAACGCTCGTCTAATATTGGCGCATGTGCCCGTGGTTGTGAGCTGATTTCGTTGTTCTGCTTGATATGAGAAGTCGTATCCACAAGTATAAAATAATTCGATTATTCGTATATATTTTATTTTCTACAATAGATACGTCCACATATGTGGATTTTTGCGGGCATTCCCAAAAATAGACTGCATAAGACAAGTATTACTATCTGACGAGTTGCATTTATTAATAGGTTGTTTCATTTTTGAACTTAACCAATGCAACACAAACGCTTTAAATTTTACAGGTATTCATTGACGTCTATGCGTTCTTAAGAATATTTTAACCCTTGCAGGACTTGGACGTTTTTCAGTCCGATCAGCTTGAGGTTGTAGTTATGAACGCTCCCGTATTGCTCGCACAGCTCGCCGGTTCCCCAGCACAGACGCCATCGTCGCCGAAGAACTTGAAGCTTGAGAAGCCGCAGAATGGGCAGGCGGTGACCGTCCATCTCGACGGCAATACCAAGCTCGATTTTGCTGATGTCGCGAGCGAGAAGCTGACCTTCGTACGCGTCGGCGAAAAGCTGATCATCCTCTTCGACAATCAGTCGACGGTGACTGTCGATCCGGTGTTCGACTCGATGGGCAAGCCGCTCACCGACCTCGCTTTCGACATGGGTTCGGATCGCACGCTGACGGGCGATCAATTCGCGCAGACATTTCCGATCACGACCGATCAATCGGTTCTCCCTGCTGCCGGCGGCGCCACGGGCCCCACGGGCGGCGCGAATTTCGGTGATGCGTCGGTTGGTGCGCTCGGTGCCTCGGGTGCGCGGCTTGCGCTGCTCGCTGGCGAGGATGGTGCCGGAGGCTTCAGCACGCTCGACGATGCCACGCCCAATCCCGCGCCGATCCCGGGGGGCGTTGTGCCTGTCACGCTGAACGAAGATGGCTTTGCGGAAGGCAATCTCGGTGGCACGGGCGATACAGGCGGCACCGCAACATCGGTGACCGGTTCGCTCAATGTCGATTTCGGGACCGACTTTGTAAATCGCAGCTTCGCGTTCTCGCTCAATCAGCCGACGCTGGCGGGCCTGACCTCGGACGGTCAGACGGTCCAACTTGCCTTCACCACCGTAAACGGCCAGCCGGTGATGATCGGTTATGTTGGCGGCGATTTCACCGTGGCAGCCAATCAGGTCTTCACGGTGTCGCTCGATGCCTCGTCGCTGCAGGGCAGCTACACATTCACGCTGCTGCGCCCGCTCGATCATCCGATTCATGGCACCGAAGATACGATCAATCTCTCGATTAACGTGATCGCCACGGATGGTAGCGGCGACACCGCGCCCGTGACGATCTCGATTGGCATCAACGACGATACGCCGGTTATCGGAACGCCGACCGAAGCCGTGCTGACGGATCCGCTGTCGGGTAATCCCGCGACGCAGACCGGCTCGCTGGGAATCTCCTGGGGTGCCGACCGCTACAACGATCATGTCGATGGCGGCGTATCCGCGACCACCGGCGGAACGGGCGATCGCTCTGTGATCTTCGGCGCTGCCAGCGTGGCTGTGACGGACGCGAGCGGCAATGGAATCGCATCGCTGACGTCCAACGGCGAAACCGTTCACTACGTTCTGCTGAATAATGGCACGGCGCTCGTTGCCTATACCGGCGATACCGTACCGTCGGCGTTGCCCGGCAGCGAAGTCGCCAGCAATATCGTCTTCGTCGTTACGCTATCCGATGCGAGCAGCACCGGAAGCTATACAATTACTCAGTATCAGCCGCTCGATCACGTCTCTGGCGATCAGACGCTCGCATCGCTCAATCTGACCTTCCAGTACACCGCGACCGATAGCGATGGCGATTCCGTCTCCGGCACGGTGACCACCGTTGTTACCGACACGGTGCCGACTCTCGGCGAATCCGTTGCAGCGCATACTGTTGGCGAAGATGGTTTGCCCGGCGCGAATGTCAGTGGTCCGGAAGGTGGCTTCGATGCAGCGAACAACGCGTCGGTCACCGGCGCACTGAATATCAACTGGAACGCGGACAGCGACATTCGCCACGATGGCGATACTTATGGTCGCACGCTGTCGTTCTTGACGAGCGGCGAGACGCCGACGGCAATTGCCGGCGGTTCGGCGGCGATCAGCAACCTCAATCTGACGATCACCGGTGAAGCCGGTACGGCTCTGATGTCCGGCGGTGTCGCGCTGCGATATGTGGTGACGGCCAATGCGGACGGCGGTGAAACGCTGACCGCCTATAAGGGTACGCCGGGTGAGGGTAGCGCGGTCTTTACACTGGTGCTGGATCCGACTTCGACCAATGGCAGCTACACTTTTACGCTGCTAGGCGAGCTTGATCATGGGGCGGAATCGAACTCGATCGGCCTGACCTTCACAGTGCAGGCAGCCGACGCCGACGGCGATACGATCAATACGAGCTTCGTTGTCAATGTCGAGGATGACGTGCCGGTGGCGCATGCCGTGACGGCGTCCCGTGTGCTCGACGACGAAGCTCAGTCAGTATTCACGCCGACCAATAGTGGCGGCACGGGCGATGTGTCTCCGGACTACAATTCCGTGCAGGGCACGGCTGGTACGCTGTTCAGCGCCGGCGCGGACGGCGTCAAGTCGGTGACGATCTCGGGCGGCGCGTTCCAGGTCATCTACAAGGACGCGAGCGGATTTGCGCTGACGGAGAGCGTGACGTGGGGTGTGGGCGTCCAGGGGACGGACGGCACGACGACGTTCACGGCGACGAGTGCGCATTATACGGGCGCTGACGGGACCAGCGTTGCGGCGACGCTGGTGATCGGTGCTGACGGATCGTACACCTATACGGCCTCTGCGCCGGTGGTTCAGGCGACGTCCGGCACGGCGGAAGAGAACGCGACCATCAAGATCAACTTCATCGTCACCGACGGTGACGGCGACACCGCCAGCGGCTCGCTGTCGGTCAATGTCAATGACGATACGCCGGTGGCGCATAGCGTGACGGCATCGCGCGTGCTCGACGACGAAGCGCAGACGGTGTTCACGCCGACCAATCCGGGGACGGGGTTCCTGAACCTGGGCGACGTGTCCCCGAACTATAATTCTGTCACCGGCGCAGCAGGGTCGCTGTTCACCGCAGGTGCCGATGGCGTCAAGTCGGTGACGCTTGCCGGGCCGGCTTTCAGTGTCATCTACAAGGATGCGCAGGGCTTCGCGCAGCAGGAGAGCGTGACGTGGGGGGCAGGCGTCCCCGACGGCAGCGGCCACACGACGTTCACGGCGACGAGCGCGCATTATGCGGGCGCGACCGGTGCGGCGACGCTGGTGGTCGGCGTCGATGGCTCATACACGCTGACGCTGTTCGCGCCGCTCGTGCAGGATATCCAGCTTGCCGGGATCGAAGAGAACAAGACGCTGTCGTTCGGCGTGACGGTGACGGACGGCGACGGCGATCAGGCGACGGCAACGTTGCGTGTCAGCGTCAATGACGACACGCCGGTCCCGATTGCCTCGATCGTGGTTGCCTCCTATGCGCTGGACGACGAGGCGCAGACCCTGTTCCCGGGCAACAACACGCCGGATGATCACGTTGCGAACAGCAAGCTTGTGACGGGCGCGGCCGGTACGCTGTTCAGCATGGGGGCCGACGGCCTCGGTTCGCTGTCGGTCGCTCTTCCGAGTTTCAGCGTGATCTACAGCGATGGCGGCTTTGCGAAGACGGAAAGCGTTGACTGGAGCGCCGGCGCGCGCAGCGCGAATGGCACGACGACGTTCACGGCGACGGGCCACACCTCCGGCGACACGGTTGGCATACTGATCATCAAGGCAGACGGCTCGTACTCGTTCGAGCTGGATGCGCCGGTCGTGCAGTCGGGCAATGGCGAGGACAACAAGGTCCTGAGCTTCCTCTACACGGTGACGGACGGTGACGGGGATGCCGCAGGCGGCAGCCTGTTTGTGACCGTCAACGACGACGTCCCGGTTGCGCATGTCGTGACCGCTGCGACGGTTCTTGACGACGAGGCGCAGACGGTGTTTGCGGGCAACGACACGCCGGCTGACGGTGTGCCGAACACCAATGTCGCGCATGGCGATGCGGGCGCGCTGTTCAGCGCGGGCGCGGACGGCGTCAGGTCGGTGACGATCTCGGGCGGTGCGTTCCAGGTCGTCTACAAGGACGCGAGCGGCTTTGCGCTGACGGAGAGCGTGACGTGGGGGGTGGGCGTCCAGGGGACGGACGGCACGACGACGTTCACGGCGACGAGCGTGCATTATACGGGCGCTGACGGAACCAGCGTTGCGGCGACGCTGGTGATCGGCGCCGACGGTTCCTACACCTATACGGCTTTTGCGCCGGTGGTTCAGGCGACGTCCGGCACGGCGGAAGAGAACGCGACCATCAAGATCAACTTCATCGTCACCGACGGTGACGGCGACACCGCCAGCGGCTCGCTGTCGGTCAATGTCAATGACGATACGCCGGTGGCGCATAGCGTGACGGCATCGCGCGTGCTCGACGACGAAGCGCAGACGGTGTTCACGCCGACCAATCCGGGGACGGGGTTCCTGAACCTGGGCGACGTGTCCCCGAACTATAATTCTGTCACCGGCGCAGCAGGGTCGCTGTTCACCGCAGGTGCCGATGGCGTCAAGTCGGTGACGCTTGCCGGGCCGGCTTTCAGTGTCATCTACAAGGATGCGCAGGGCTTCGCGCAGCAGGAGAGCGTGACGTGGGGGGCAGGCGTCCCCGACGGCAGCGGCCACACGACGTTCACGGCGACGAGCGCGCATTATGCGGGCGCGACCGGTGCGGCGACGCTGGTGGTCGGCGTCGATGGCTCCTATACGCTGACGCTGTTCGCGCCGCTCGTGCAGGATATCCAGCTTGCCGGGATCGAGGAGAACAAGACGCTGTCGTTCGGCGTGACGGTGACGGACGGCGACGGCGACCAGGCGACGGCAACCCTTCGGGTCGATGTCAATGACGACACGCCGGTCCCGGTCGCTTCGATCGTATTTGCCGCGCAGGTCATGGACGACGAGGCCCAGACTCTGTTCACCCCGGTCAACAACGGTGGCATCGGCGACGTATCGCCGAATGTCGGCGTGGTCTCCGGCGGTGCCGGTGCGCTGTTCAGCATGGGGGCCGACGGCCTTGGCTCCCTGTCGGTGGGACTGCCGGGCTTCAATGCGATCTACAAGGCCGACGGTTTTGCCAAGGTCGAAAGCGTCGACTGGAGCAATGGCGTCCGCAGCGCAGGCGGTGTCACCACCTTCACCGCAACCGGCCATGTGTCGGGCAATACGGTCGGCGTGCTGGTGATCAAGGCCGACGGTTCCTACAGCTTCACGCTGTCGGAGCCGATCGCCCATGATCTGCAGCTCCCGGGCATCGAAGACACCAAGACGCTGACCTTCACTTATACGGCCAAGGACGGCGACGGCGACGCCGCCATTGGTTCGCTCTCGGTCAGTGTCAACGACGACGTCCCGACGGCCAAGGTCGTCACCGCCAGCACGGTGCTCGACGACGAGAAGCAGACGGTGTTTGCGGGGAATGCCGGCGGCACGGGCGACGTTGCGGATAACAATGTCGCGCATGGCGATGCGGGCGCGCTGTTCAGCGCGGGCGCGGACGGTGTCAAGTCGGTGACGATCTCGGGCGGTGCGTTCCAGGTCGTCTACAAGGACGCGAGTGGCGTTGCGCATACGGAAAGCGTGACGTGGGGAGCGGGCGTCCCGGATACCAACGGTAACACGACGTTCACGGCGACGAGCGTGCATTATGCGACGGCGGCGACGCTGGTGATTGGTGCCGACGGCTCCTACACCTACACCGCCTCCGCGCCGGTGGTTCAGCCGACCGCGACGTCGGGGGCAAACCCGGTGGAAGAGAACGCGACCATCAAGATCAACTTCACCGTCACCGACGGTGACGGTGACACCGCCAGCGGTTCGCTGTCGGTCAATGTCAATGACGATACACCGGTGGCATCATGGTTGGGTGCCCAGCCCGTGACCGAGAGCACCGATCTCGCAGGCGTCTTCATCCCGTCCGTCAGCACCGGTACTCTGGCATTCAGCGCGGGCGCGGATGGCGGCCAGATCACCAGCGTCGTCTACCGGTTCGGCAATTCGATCATGGAGCAGGCCGAAGGCGCGGGCGATCCACAGAGCTTCCCGGCGCTCACATCGCACGGCGTTGCCGTCGTGATCGGTACGGTTACAGACGGAACGGCGTTTGGTGGCCAGGGTTCGATTACGCTGACCGGTACTGCCGGCGGCCAGGTCGTATTCACTCTGGTGGTGAACCAAACGACGGGTGCCTATATCTACACGCTGAGTGGTCCGATCGATCACCCGGATATCGACCAGAGCGGGGCAGACGATGCCCTGACCATGGTGTTCGATTTCCAGGTCACCGACGGCGACGGCGACAAGACGGCGGCCTTTAATGAAGGCATGTTGCAGATCGACATCCGCGACGATGCACCGACGATCGCGAGCTCCACGCTGGGCGCGAATCTGATCACGAATGGTCAGTTCCTCGACAATACCGGTTTTGGTCCGCCCCAGCCGGGCTGGGGCGGCGAGACCGCGACCGGCTCGATCCTGGGCTGGACCATCAGCGGTGTCGGCCTCGAACGGAATCCGTCGGGCTGGTATGTGGCCGATCCGGTCAACGGCGGTCGCGTCGTCGATCTCGACGCATCTCCCGGCAACGTCACGATCGCGCAGACCCTGACCAATCTGACAGCGGGTGAAAGCTATACGTTGAGCTTCGACGCCGCCAAGCCGCTCGGCTTCGACGCCACGGCGCAGGTCTGGTGGAACGGCGTGCTGGTCGGCACCGTCAACCCGAGCGCCAGCGGCTTCCAGCAGTTCAGCTTCACGTTCACCGCTGTCGCAGGACCGAACACGCTCGAATTCCGTGAAGTTGGCGTCGCTGACAATGGCGGTACGTTCCTGGCGAACGTCCAGTTGCATACGACGGCGTCAATCGTCGATGAGGACGCGCTCCATGGCGGAAATGCCGGCGGGCAGGGCGACACGCCCGGTACTGCGGTTGCCACCGGCAGCCTCGGCATCCATTGGGGCGCTGACAGCAGCGACACGTCTGACAGCGGTGGCGTCCAGGACGGCGCTGGCGCAGCGAATAATGTTTCCGAGAACGTGGCTGCCCTCACCGGACGCGCCGTTTACTTTACAGACTCGGATTCCGTCACCGCCGGACTGCAGCCCGCGATCTCGGCCATCGCGGGGGCAACTGCGATCACGCTGTCGTCGCAAGGCCAGGCCGTGCACTATCAGGTGCTCGAGAACGGCACGACGGCGGTCGGCTATACCGGAACGTTCGTTGCTGGCAATACGTCGAACTGGGTCTTCAAGGCTTCACTTTCCGACGAAGCCAATGGCAGCTACACTTTCACGTTGCTGAAGCCTATTGATCATCCCGTTGCCGGCAGTGAAGACAACGTCACGCTCAGCTTCGGCTACACCGCTCGCGATTTCGATGGCGACACGGTATCGGGCTCCTTCAATATTACGATCAATGATGACACGCCCGTAGCGATTGCTCCTGCAGATGTGGTGACGGTCAGCGAAACTGGCCTGCCTCTCGTCGATGCCCATACCGGTTTCCTCAATGTGAGCTGGGGGGCTGACAATGGCGCCGGCAAGCATTTGAACTTCGCGAAGGACAGCAATGGCGCGGTCATCGGACCTGTGCTGCACTCGAACGGTGTTCTGCTGGCTTATCGCGTTGAGCCGGAATCGCCTGGAAGCGATAACGAGCGGCTCGTTGCCTATCGTGTCGATGATCCGTCCCATTCGGCGGTGTTCAGCATCACGCTCTATGAACCGGGCAACCCGTATTACACGGTGGCGCTGTTCGGTCCGCTCGACCACGCTCCCGGAAGCGATCCGCTGACGCTTGGCTTCACAGTCATCGCCACAGATGCCGACGGTGACTCACTGAACGTGCCGATCTCGGTTGTCGTGGTCGACAGTGTGCCGGTGGCGACCGGGGCGGCTCAGACCGTGACGGTCAGTGAAGTTGGCCTTCCCCTTGTCGATGCCCATACTGGTTTCCTCAATGTCAACTGGGGTGCCGACAAGGGCGCTGCCAAGCATTTGAACTTCGCGAAGGATGGCAATGGCGCGGTTATCGGACCCGTGCTGCACTCTGACGGTGTTCTGCTGGCTTATCGCGTTGAGCCGGAATCGCCTGGAAGCGATAACGAGCGGCTCGTTGCCTATCGTGTCGATGATCCGTCCCATTCGGCGGTGTTCAGCATCACGCTCTATGAACCGGGCAACCCGTATTACACGGTGGCGCTGTTCGGTCCGCTCGACCACGCTCCCGGAAGCGATCCGCTGACGCTTGGCTTCACAGTCATCGCCACGGATGCCGACGGTGACTCGCTGAACGTGCCGATCTCGGTTGTCATTGTCGATAGCGTGCCCACAGCCGGTCCAGGCGATGCCGGGGCGGTGAGCGAACACCTGCTGACGACGCAGACCGGGTTCGGCCAAGGCTTCGAGAATGCGACGGACAGTACGACGGCCGGGTTTGTCGATGGCGGCGACTACGGCCAACTGGTGATCAAGGCGTCGGGGACCGACGGCATCGTCACCAAGACGCATAGTGGCAATTACGCGCTGGTAACGCAGACGGCGGACGAGTCGGCGCCGTTCACGCGCTTTGGCGGCTACGATTCCACGTTTGATGGTGGCTTCAAGGCATCGGTCGATATCTATCTGGATCCGAACAAGATCGGCTCCGGTGAGGGCTTCGACTACTCGGTTGCGGTGAACAAGACAGATGGCTCGTTCCTGCGCGACTTCATTTTCCACGTTGGTGAAGATTCACAGGGCAACCTCTATATTTCGGCCGGCAACAACACCGGCTTCGATCCGCTCACCGATGCGCAATGGGCTGCGACGGTCATCAAGAGCAACATCCCGGCCAGCGCGGCCGGCTGGTACACCTTCACGCAGACGTTCCACGATGATGGCACCGGTCACCTGGCGGTGGATATGGTGGTGCGGGATGCATCGGGTGCGGTGGTGTTTACCCAGACGCTCGCCTCGGGCGATCTGATCTCCGACACCGGCGGTCATCGCTACGGCTGGTTCACCAATGTCGACGTTGCCAACGGCATCGCGATCGACAATGTCTCGCTGACGCAGCACGACGACAGCACCTCGGCGACCTCGGTCGCGGGCTCGCTGCACATCAATGCGGGGGCCGACGGCCTGGGATCGCTGACCTTCGGCGGCATCGTCGATGGCAGCACCGTTACCGACAGCAGCAATCAGATTGTCACCTCCGGTCACCAGGCTGTGCGCTATCACGTGGTGGATAGCCACACGCTGGAAGGCGTCACTGCGGGCGGTCAGGTGATCTTTACGGTCACGCTGGATCCGGCGACCGGCGGCTACAACTTCGTGTTGGCGCATCAGATCGATCATCCGGCTCCAGGCACCGATAGTGTGGCACTGCAGTTCGGTTACGTCGTGACCGACGGGGACGGCGACATCGCCACCAGCACGTTCACCGTGACGGTCGGCGACGACGTGCCGGTGATCGCCGGAACGGCGACGTCGGTGAACCTGCTCACCGATGGCAATTTCGTAAGCGGCAGCTTCCCGCATGTCGAGAGCTGGGGCGGCTGGGCCACGGATGGCACGGGTTGGAAGATTACCGGGACGGCTCCGGGCCAGACCGGCGTGCAGCTTGAGCGCGTTGTCGACGGCTATAACGGGATGCATTCGTCCGATGGCAGCCCGATGGTCGATCTTGAGGCCTCGCCGGGCGACATTGCGATTTCGCAGACCGTCAACGGTCTGACGGTCGGTCAGCACTACACGCTGAGCTTCGAAATCGGTGCTGCGAATCCGTCTTCGGCCGGCCTCGAGGTCTATTGGAACGGCGGGCTGGTCCACACCTACCAGCCGACCGGGTCAATGACGCTTCAGATGCTCGATCTGACGGCAATCGCGGGTGCTAACATCGTCTCCTTCAAGGAGATCGGCAGCGCGGGCGATAACACCGGCACCTATTTGGCGAATGTCAGCCTCGTTCAGGCGTCGGCGTCGCTACCTGTCTTCCATGCAGACATCAACGAGGACGGTGCTTCTGTCGTAACGCTGGTCAACGGGGTCGATTTCCACTTTGGCGCAGATGGCCCGGGTGCGGTCGCGTTCGACACCGCGCACGCCACCATGTCCACCCCGATAGGAACGACGCTCGGCATGCCGACGCTGTCCTATGATCCGGTCACCGGTAAGCTGACTGTCGATCCGGGCTGGGGCTTCAACGGCCTGAGCGAAGGTGAGATTGCAACCCTGTCGGTGCCGTTCACCGTCACGGACTCCGATGGCGACAGCAAGTCCGGGGTCTATCAGTTCACGATTCACGGCAGCAATGACGCTGTCGGGACCTCACCAGGTTTCCCCGATAGCGGGACGATGACGGAATATGGCGAAACCGATCCGCGCGCCGGATCGACGACCGATCGCACATATTTCGACGATCCTTCGGGGAATGCCGGCTACAACGGCGGCGGCTTCTGGATCTACGACGATCAGGGCGATACCCATACGGTCACCGTGACGCCGCCGGCCACGGGCTACCTCGGTCACCTGACCGCAGTCGTCTCGGAAGAAACGGTCAACGACGGTGCGGGCTTCGTTAACTGGCAGTATCACGTCACCGATGCCGACCTGAATCCGCTGGCGCAAGGCGAAACCAAGGTCGAGAAGTTCACGATCACGGTTGACGATGGCCATGGCAGCACGACCTCGCGTGTGATCACCGTCACGCTGGTCGGCACCAACGACTCGCCGGTGATCACGACCACGTCCGCTTCGGCTGTCGTGTTCGAGAACGGCGATCTCGATGCAGTCGGGGCAGATCATGCCGCGAACTTCCGCTTCGAGCCGAACGTCAATGTCGACACCTATCTGCAGAATCATCTCGTCACGGGCGTCGATATGGCGACGCTCCTGACGCAGGTCCAGGCAGCCATCGGTCCGCAGGCGAGCCTTGCGGATGCGATCGCA
This sequence comes from Tardiphaga sp., assembly GCF_041424195.1. NCBI lineage: Bacteria > Pseudomonadati > Pseudomonadota > Alphaproteobacteria > Hyphomicrobiales > Nitrobacteraceae > Tardiphaga > Tardiphaga sp. The sequence goes on from NZ_JBGMOE010000147.1 coordinate 37,881, forward strand.
ACGGTCTGGGATTACATCGACGACAACGGTGGCTACTACAACAATTTGCTCAACGAGATGTCCGCCCGCCTTGGCATTGAATATGCGCGTTATCTGGAGGCCGGCGGCAAGCCGCTGCTGGACGTGCTGGCGAAGTACACGGCGGACAACAACAACAACGGAACTCCGGACCGCGCGCAGTCGCTGCACGACAACCTGCTGGGCAACCTGCACGGCCCGTCATTGATCGACAAGATGCTGGGTGCGGGGCAAGGCTCGAACCCGAACCCGATCCCGAGCGTCTACAATGCGCTGCTGACGCTGCTGTCGGGCTATGGCCTGTCGGATCTGACGTCGCGGCCGATCTACAGCGGCGACGAAGGGGCGGCGAACAGCGCGCTGGCCTGGGACCAGCAGCATGGCCTGGTGCCGGTTGCGGGTGGCCAGCTGGCAGCAACGGATGTCGATCATGGCGCCGTGCTGACATGGTCGGGCGACCTGACCACCGCTTACGGCAGTTTTGTCATTACGCCAGGCGGCGCGTGGACCTATACGCTGAACCAGACCGGCGAGGCCAATAAGCTTGGCGAGGGCGAGACGGTCACCGAGACCTTTACGGCCACGGTCACCGATGAGCACGGTGCGACCGACACTATTCCGGTGACGATCACCATCAAGGGGGCGAACGACGCGCCGGTGATCACGTCGAACGCGGCCGCGGCTCAGGGCGCGGTTAGTGAAGCTGGTGATTTGGCGCAGATCCACGAGGCTGGCATCGGTGGTCCGCTGCAGGTTGCGGCATCGCTAGCGAGCAATTCCGTAGTCACTGCGTCGCTTGCGACGCTCGATGGCCACGTGATTGGCAATCCGCTGCCGCCGCTGCCGAGCGTAGCGGACGTGCATGCGGCCATTATCACAATCGCGACGGTGAGCGACATGGCGACGGCGATCGCCGTAGTTTGGCAGCATTTGGACGCGATCTACGGCTCCGTCGGTCCGGACAAGGTGAACGTCAATGCGGCGTTCACGGCGCTCGGCCTCGAATATGCGGATTATCTGCAGGCTGGCGGCAAACCGCTGGTGGATGTGGTGGCGAAGTTCACGGCGGATGGCGCGGATGCGGACACGCTTCCGGACCGTTTGCAGTCCCTGCACGAAAACTTGCTGAGCAACGTGACGGATTACGCCCTGCATCAGCGTTACGACGCGGCTGGTCTGTACACGCAAATGCACGACCTTGTAGTATCGCATGATGCATCGCTGCTGACGCGAACCCCGGTTCCGGTGACCGGCACTGCGAGCGATCCTGCAGGCTTGGCCGATCAAGCCCATGCTTGGGATATGGCGCACGGCTATGCCACGCATGTGAGCGGGCAACTGACGGCGTCGGACGTCGATCACGGTGCAGTGTTGCAGTGGTCGATCAGCGGTCAGTCGCCTTATGGAACGATGGCAATCGAAGCGACGACCGGCAAATGGACTTATACGCTGGACGATGCGCTCCTTGAGACCCAAGCGCTGGCACAGGGGGAGTCCGTCCAGCAGGTCTTCACGGCAACAGTAACCGACGAGCACGGCGCGACTGGCAAGCAGACGGTGACGGTGACGATCACCGGCACCAATGATGCGCCGGTGATTACATCGGGCGCGGCATCTGTGACGGTATTTGAAGCCGGCGGCCTGAACAACGTGGTCACGGCGGATGTAGCCGCTGATCACCGCTTCGAACCCGCCCGGAACGTGGATGGGGTGGCGGAGCATGCGATCGACGCGAGCGTGAACACGGCGGCCGATATGAAGGCCGTCGTGGCAAGTGTCCAGGCAGCTCTCGGTGGCGGCGCCACCGTCGCGGACGCGATCGCCGCGGTTTGGGATTATCTGGACGACACGCGTCTGCTGATCAACGGCACCAATGAAGCCTACTATGCGCCGGCCCTGAACAAGGCAGGCGTACTGCTCGGCCTCGTCTATGCCGACTACCTGCAGCACGATGGCCGTCCATTGCTCGACGTCGTCGTCAAGTATACGCCGGACAATGACTTAAGCGGAGCGCCGGATCGTGTGCAGTCGCTGCACGACAACCTTCTTGGCGCGGTTGACACCCCGTCGATCAACGACAAATTCTCGACCAATCCGACGCTGCTGGCCGACCTGAAGGTACAGATCGCAGACGCGGGCCTGACCGATCGTCCGATCTTTAGCGGCAACGAAGGTGTTGCTAACAACGCTCTGGCCTGGGATCAGGCGCATGGCTTCCTGCCGGTCGCCAGCGGCCAGATGACGGCCACGGATGTGGATCATGGAGCAGTGCTGACCTGGTCGATCAACGGCCCGGCCACCTACGGCAATATGGCCATTGATCCGGTGACCGGCGCGTGGAGCTATACGCTCGACAACGGCAATGCCGCGACGCAGGCGCTTGCCGAAGGTGAAACCAAGACGCAGGTCTTCACGGCAACCGTGACCGACGAGCACGGCGCGACGGCGAACCAGACCGTGACCGTCACGATCCACGGCACCAATGATGCGCCGGTCATTCATGTCGACGCTGGCGACAGCGACGCGAAGTTCCTGACCGAAACCAACGCAGGCCTGACCGCCAGCGGCACACTGAGCGTGACCGATGTTGACGTCTCCGACACTGTGACGGCGAGTGTCCTCTCCGTCTCGGCGTCGGGATCGGGAATAGAGGGCCTCTTCACGTCAGCGCAGTTGCTGAGCTTCTTCTCGCTCGGCGCGAGCCAGGTGAAGGCGGCTGGTAGCACGACGGGTGACATCGCTTGGACGTTCAACTCGCAGAGCGAAGCGTTTGACTTCCTGCCGAATGGCTGGGAATCGAAGATCTCCTACACCATCCAGGTCTCGGATGGTCACGGCGGCATGGACACCCATGTGGTCGAGATCAAGATCCATGGCACCAACGATGCGCCGGTGGTCGATTTGAACGGCGCCGCGACGGAAGGCAATGACATCGCGGTCACCGCTGTCGAGCAGTTGCCTCAGTGGATTCTGAGCAGCGCAGCCATCACCGACGTGGATTCCACGACGATGCATTCGATGAAGGTCACTTTGACAATGCAGCCGGATGGACTTGGCGTCGAGGGTCTGTCGTTCAATACGAGCGCGACGAACGCTCTAACGACAGCTGGCCTGACCTATGGCTATGACGCGACCACCGGCGTCCTCACCGTGACCGGTGATGCGTCGACGGCCACCTACCAGACCATCATGCGCGGTGTCGTCTATCAGTACACCGGCGATGCCCCGAGCACGGGCGACCGCATCGTGACCGTGGTCGTCAATGACGGTCTGGATAACAGCATCACGCATACTGCGACGGTGCATGTGCAGCCGGTTAACGATCCGCCAGTGCTGGGTGGCACGCTGACGGCAACGGTCGTGGAAGGGCAGGCCCATACGCTCACCGCAGCGGAGCTCGGCTATACCGATCCGGACAATGGTCCATCCGGGGTTGTCTTCCATGTGTCGGATGTCCAGCACGGCACCATCACGAACGGCGGCGCTCCGGCGACGTCGTTCACAGCCGCCGAACTGGCCAACGGGTTGATCTCTTTCACCCATGACGGTTCGGAAGGACCTCAGGCGACATTCTCGGTGACAGTCGAGGATGGTAACCAGGACAATTCGCCACCGACGCCCGGTCTGTTCACCTTCACTGTGAGCCCCGTGGATGATGGCGTGGCGCCATTGACGATCGTTGATATCACGCAGACCGCCACTGCGCCGAAGGTTGGTGACGTGTTGAATGCGACGCTCGGTGCCGATCCTGACGGCGCAGCGTCCAGCATCGTCTATCATTGGCTCCGTGACGGCACCGAGGTGTCGAGCGGGACATCGTCCTCCTATACGCTTGGATCAAGCGATGCCGGGCACGCTATCTCGGCCTACGCGACCTATATTGACGGCCAGGGCTTCCACGACACTACGGCAACCACCGCGCAGACGGCGGCGGTGATTAGCGCCAACAATGCGCCGGTGTTTACGACCAGCGATGTTGCTGGCGGTGTTTTCGAAGATGCCGGAACAACACAAGGCGCAACCCTTATCCAGAACGGCAACTTCGAAAACTATGACTATTCCAACTCCTTTGCCGCGAACTGGACACCATCCAGTTCCGGAGGCTTCTGGAGCCCGGCTTGGTTTGCGAACCACACAAGCTCGGGCTTTCTGGGGATGGCCGAATACGGCGGCGCGACCAGCTTCAGCCAGGGCGGAATCGCGACCACGGCCGGGACGAGCTATCTGATCGATTTCTGGGTCTACCAATACTCGAGCGCGGCGACGCTGTACGTCCAGTGGGACGGCAACACGGTCGCGTCAGTCAACGACAGCAGCAGCAGTTGGAAAGAATACAGGATCGTGGTGACCGGAACAGGCAGCGATACGCTGACCTTCCTCGCCGACGATCCGAGTTACGCGGGCATGCGGATGGATGACGTCTCGGTGACGAAGTTCACCGCCAACGCGACGCAGACCGCGTCGGGTGTGCTTCACTTTACTGATGAAGCTGCCGATACCCATACGGCCAGCTTCACGCAGGGTAGTGCGCTCAACTCTGCAGGGACGGCCTATCTCGGCACGTTCAGCCTCGATAGCGTGACGGAAACGAGCGGCACTGACTCGCTTGGCTGGCACTTCTCGGCAGATAATAGCGCCTTGCAGTCCCTCGCTGCCGGGCAGGCGGTGACCCAGACCTATGAGGTTGCCGTCACCGACAGCCATGCCAACGCCTCCATCAAGGAAGTCACGGTGACGCTGACCGGCGTCAACGACGCTCCGGTGTTCGGATCTGGCACTGCCATGGGGGTCGTGGCACAATCGACCTTGCCGACCGGCAATCTCCTGACGAATGGCGGTTTCGATACCGGCAATACCAGCGGCTGGACGATTGTGAAGGGGGCCGATACTTACGCGCAGGCCGACAGCAGCTTTCACTTCGCCAGCGGCAATACGTGGAACTTCGACGTCTACGGCACCAACCCCGCGACTAAGGAGGGCATCGCGACAATCTCGCAGTCGATCAGCACGGTCGCTGGTCAGCACTATCTGCTGGCATTCGATTATGCAGGCGCTTACGGCCTATCCCCGGATTCTACGCTGAAGGTTTCCTGGGCTGGCACTCAGATCATCTCGTTGAGCGGTATTCAGAATACCAACACCGATAGCGGTGTCGGTTCGCCCTATACCTATCTGGTCACGGGTGATGGCAACTCTGACGTGCTGACCTTTGCCTTTGACGCGAAGAACCAGGACCTGCGCATCGACAGCGTCTCGCTGGTCCGGGCCGAAGTCGCGCAGGGCTCGATCAGCTTCAGTGACGTCGATCTGACCGACAACGCGCATACGGTATCCGTGGCGAGCAAGACCGCGAATCCCTACGGCTACATGACCGCGATCGTCGATGAGGTCACGCATCAGGTGAACTGGACCTTCGTGGTGAAGGATTCCGAGATTGCGGGCCTCGCCGTTGGCCAAAGCGTCAACGAAACCTACACGCTGACGCTCGACGATCATCATGGCGGCGTCGTCACCAAGGATGTTACCGTCACGGTGAGCGGCTTGCCAGGAGCTCCCGTCATCACCGGGATCACCGCCGCCAGCGATAGCGGTACGATCGGTGACAACATCACCAACGATACGACGCCGTCCTTTGTCGGCACGGCCCAGGCGTTCTCGACCGTCACGGTCAGGGACGGGGCCACGGTCCTCGGCACCACGACCGCAGACGCGACCGGTGCGTGGATATTTACGCCGGACGCGGCACATGCGCTGTCGTCGACCACGCACACCGCCATCACTGCGACCGCGACCGATACCGCGGGGCACGTCAGTGCTGCTTCCGCCAACTACACGCTGACGATCGACACGACCGCGCCCAGCAGCCTGGCTGGGACGTCGCTCGACCTGGCCACTGCCAGCGACAGCGGGGCGAACACCAGCGACAACATCACCAAGGTCACGACGCCGACCATCACGGTGGGGCATCTCAACGGTACCCCAATGTCAATTGGTGACGTCATCCAGATCATTGATACCGACCACGGCAACGCCGTGGTCGGCAGCTACACCGTCCAGGCAAGCGATCTGAATGGCAGCAGCCAATGGAACAGCGCCGGCGGCGGTGCCGGCGGCGTCAAGGACATCATCCTGACGACCCTTGCCGATGGTGCGCACAATTTCACTGTGCAGTTGGTCGACAAGGCCGGCAATCCCGGCATCCCTGGCGGCACGCTGACGGTGACGGAAGATACGACAGCGCCGAGTGCCCCGAGCATCAGCGTCATCGACGATGTCGGCAATATCCAGAGCACGAACCTGGCCGACGGCGCGTTCAGCGACGATACGCAGCTTGTGGTGCATGTCAGTCTGACGGGTACAGGGGCTGTTGCGGGCGACACGGTGCAACTCTCGAATAACACCACCGCGCTGGGCAGTGCGGTGACGTTGACGAGCGCGAATATCATCGCGGGCTTCGTCGATATCACGACGCCGACGCTGACCAACGGGGCGTCCTACAACCTGAGGGCGGCGATTACAGACGTAGCAGGTAACGTCGGGGCGTTGTCCACGAGCGGTGCCCATGATGTGACGATCGATACGACCAAGCCGACGGTGAGCAGCGAGGCCATCACCGGTGCGACCGGTATCCAAAATGGTTATCTCAATGCCGGCGATGTCGTGAGCATCACTGTCAACATGAGTGAGGTTGTTACGGTAACGGGTACGCCACAGCTTTCGCTTACGATCGGCAGTACGCCGGTGCTGGCGACCTACGCTTCGGGCAGCGGTAGCTCGGCGCTGGTGTTCACGTACACGATCTTGGCAACTCAGAACGATAGTAACGGTATCAGCATCAACAATAATGGGTTGAGCCTGAACGGAGGCACAATTCGCGACGCCGCGGGCAACGATGCGACGCTGGCCGCAGCGAGCGTGACGGACAATGGCAACTATAAGGTCGACACGGTGGCGCCCGTAATCACTGCATCGGACTTCAACAATCTGATCTCGTCCGGTGGCACGTTCTCGGTCAATGTGACTGATACCGGCGGATCGGGTGTCGTGTCGGTCAATGTGGTTGATAGTAGTGGCGGATCGTTCAGCGCCCTTAACAGCTCCGGATCGACTTGGAGCAGAAGCTCACAAACAAGCCACAATGGTCACAATCTGACCGTTACTGCGACGGATGCGGCCGGCAATGTCGCTACCGCAACTGGAAAGGGTCCCGCCGGCACCTCCGGCGAGGCCATCAACCTCGCGTTGACCGCTCCGACCGATCACGTGGGCTTGGTCTCGCTCACCATCGCGGGTCTTGCCGCCGGCTGGACGCTGAGCGAAGGCACGCACAACGCTGACGGCACCTGGTCGATCCTGACCAGCGATCCGTCGTCGCTGTCGGTCACGTCGCCTGACGGTTACACCGGCGCGCTGGTTCTCCAGGTCACGGAAACCTGGACCAACGCCGATGGCTCGACCGGCACTGTCTATGTCGCCGACAATGTTGAGGCCTATGCGAAGGGTGCGCCGATCTTTGCCTGGTCGGGCGACGATACGCTGACCGCGTCGAGCGGCGCCGATACGCTGGTGTTCGCCAACAAGATCGGCACCGACGTCGTGCACCACTTCGATACCGTGCACGACAAGATCGACCTGATCGGCTTCGCCGGCTTCTCAAGCTTCGCGGACGTTCAGGCGCATCTCGGCACCGATGCGGCAGGTAACGCCATCATCACGCTTGGCGATGGTCAAACAATCACGTTGAACGGTGTCAGCGCTGCGTCGCTCAGCGCGGACGACTTCTTGTTCAACGAGACGCCGGTCACGCACAATGCCGGCGATATCGTGCTCAGCGATGGCTCATTGATGCCGTTCAGCGGCGTACTCGACAACACCGGCAGCATCCACCTCGCTTCGACCGGTGGTGAAACCGCCTTCGAAATCGTGCAGCGTGGTCTCACGCTGCTTGGTGGCGGAACGGTGACGCTCTCCGACAATTCGTCGAATGTCATCTTCGGCAGCGCCGACGATGTCACGCTGACGAACGTGGACAACGTGATCGCGGGTGCCGGCCATCTCGGCGATGGGCATCTCACGCTGGTCAACGAGGGCACGATCAACGCCACCGGCAGCAATGCGCTTGTCATCGATACGGGCGACAACGCGGTGATCAACGCCGGTATATTGGAGGCAACCGGTACCGGTGGTCTCGATGTTCACAGCGACGTCGTCAATGACGGTCTGCTATGGGCGAACGGTGCCAACCTCGATATCGACGGCAATGTCAGCGGCAGTGGTTCGGCGCTGCTGTCGGGCCATGCCAGCCTCGAACTTGGCGGTTCCTTCAGCGAGCAGATCACTTTCGACAGCTCGGCCGAAGGCACGCTGGTGATCGATCACTCCGCCGATTTCCACGGCATGCTCTCGGGCTTCGATGGCAACGACACCATTGATCTCGCCGACATCCTCGGGAGCACGGCGTCGATGAACTACACCGAAAACGCTCAGGGCACCGGCGGTGTTCTGACGGTGACGGATGGTGCTCACACGGCCAACATCGCGTTTGCCGGGCAGTATTCGACTGCTGACTTCCACATCAGCAGCGATGTCAGCAACCACGTGCTGGTCCAGCTCGAAAGCCAGGCCCGTCAGTTGACGAACGCAGCCTGATTTTGCGACAGCCGCAAAGTACAAAGAAATCGCCGGAGGATAACCTCCGGCGATTTTATCTTGTTGGGCGTTGTAAATTGAAGGAATGACCGCACGGGGGCGGTGAGAGCGGACTTGCCTGTCAGATCTTCTGCCCCGCCGGTGCCTTCGGCCCCGCGGGCGCTCCACCGCCACTTCCGCCCACATCAATCCTGATCCGCTGCACCTCCGTGCGCCCGGCCGGATACTTCACTTCGATGGTCACTTCGTCGCTGCCGACGAAATCCGCCTTCGATTGATAGAAGGCGATGAACCCGGGCACTTCGAGCGCGAGGCACTGCTTGTAGTTAGTGGCGCTAACCTTGCCGCGCTTGATGCTGATCGTGCCGTTCGCGGGTGGGATGACCATGCGCAAGGCGGGCAGGGTGCCCGAGGTGCAGTCGGGCTGGACATTGAGATAAACGCCGACCTGGAAGTTGCGCGCGGTCGGTCCCTTGGCCGTCCGTTCGACGACAGTCGGTGTCGTGGCAGGCGGCGCTGGCGAGGGCGTCTGCGCCCAGACGGCGGTTCCCGCCAGAGTGCTGACAACGAGACTCAGCGCGACGACCGGCTTGCGAAACATGGAATTTCTCTCGATCGGCAGGTGGAAACAGCGCGTCGCGACACCCCAAGGATGCAGCAAAAGTGCTGTCATATCAATGAATCGCAGGCCCATTGGCCGTGTCGAGGAGGGGCGGTTGGCCGGTCTCACGACATGGTGTAATTCTTTGAATCAAAACGTGTTTGGGTAGCTCCGCGGGGCAATCGCCACATCTGTGGCGGGCATGCTAGGAGACTCCCGGCGCCGGTATGGTGAATCGCCGCGCGCCCTTAAGAATTCCGGGGTTTATTGAATGGTGTCGAAAGAAATGTCCGCAGCAAAGGATGCGGCTCGCACGCTGCGTGTCGGCGTCGTAGGCGCAGGTGTCATGGGCACCAATCATGGCCGCGTGCTGGCCGGGCTGCCGGGCATCGAGATGATCGGCATCGTCGATCCCATGCTCGAACATCGCATCCGCGCCGAGAAACTGATCGGCTGCAAGACCTTCGTGGATCTGGACGCGCTGCTGGCCGCCGGCGTCGATGCCGTGACCATTGCAGCGCCCACACACCTGCATCACGAAGTCGCGCTGGCCTGCATCGCCAAGGGCATCCATGTCCTGGTCGAGAAGCCGATAGCATCGACCGTGGAAGAGGGACGCGAGATCGTTGAAGCCGCGCGCAACGCCAAGGTCATGCTGATGATCGGCCATGTCGAGCGTTTCAATCCGGCGGTCGCCACCATCAAGAAGGCGATCGAGGGCGAGGACATTCTCTCCATCGGCATCACCCGTGTCGGCCCGTTTCCGCCGCGCATGTCCAATGTCGGCGTTGTCATCGATCTCGCCGTGCATGACATCGACCTGATCCGCTGGTTCACCGAAAGCGACATCGTCGAGGTGCAGCCGCAGCTGGCCTCCGCCGTCGCCGAGCGCGAAGACATCGCGCTGCTGCAGTTCCGCACGGCGTCGGGCGTGCTCGCCCATATCAACACCAACTGGCTGACGCCGTTCAAGGCGCGTACGGTCACGGTCGCGACGCGCGGAAAGTATGTGATGGGCGATCTGTTGACCCGTCAGGTCACCGAATGTTTCGGTTTCAAGACCGACGGCAGCTATTCGATGCGTCATCTGCCGGTCGGACAGGACGAGCCGTTGCGCGCCGAATTGATGGCGTTTCTCGATGCGGTGCGGACCGGCGGCGTGCCCGCTGTGACCGGCGAGGAGGGCGTCGCCTCCCTCGAGATCGCGATCCAATGCCTGGAAGCGCCGAAGAAGCGCGCGGCCACAGCATCACACCCAGCCCCCCGCAAGGTGGTCGGCTGACGCAAGCGCGACCCGGCGCAAACATGCGCCGGTTTCCGGTATCCAGACTTCAACACGACACTCTGCAGGCCAGGCATTATGAACCAGCACACGCGCATCGATCCCGTTCCTTTCATCGACCTCAATGCGCAGCGTCAGCGGCTGGGTACGTCGATCGATGAGGCGGTCACCCGCGTGCTCAATCACTGCCAGTTCATCAATGGTCCGGAAGTCGCCAAGTTGGAGGCCGAGCTCGCCAAATATTGCGGTGCCAAGCATGTGATCAGCTGCGCCAGCGGCACCGACGCGCTGATGATGGTGCTGATGGCTAAAAAGATCGGCCCGGGCGATGCCGTGCTGTGCCCGTCCTTCACCTTCTGCGCAACCGGCGAGGCCGTGGCACTGGTCGGCGCGTCGCCTGTGTTTGTCGAGGTCGACGAAGTCACGTTCAACATCAGCCCTGAGTCCGTGAAACGTGGCATTGCCACCGCTAAAAAGGCCGGCCTCAAGCCCCGGGCGATCATTCCGGTCGATCTGTTCGGCCAGCCGGCCGATCTCGATGCGATCTCCGCGATTGCCGGGGCCGAGGGGATGTTCGTACTGGAAGACGCCGCGCAGGCCTTCGGTGCGACTTACAAGGGCAAGCGCGTCGGTACCTCGGCGCTCGCCACCACCACCAGCTTCTTCCCGGCCAAGCCGCTCGGTTGCTTCGGCGACGGCGGCGCCATCTTCACCGATGACGACCAGCTCGCCGAGGACCTGCGCAGCATCCGCATCCACGGTCAGGGCTCCGACAAATACGACAATGTCCGCCTCGGTATCACCGGGCGCCTCGATACCATCCAGGCCGCGGTGCTGCTGGAAAAGCTGAAGATCTTCGACGACGAAATCGCCGCCCGCAACAAAGTAGCCGACCGCTACGCCCGCAGCCTCGGCAACCTTGTCATGGTGCCGCGGGTCGCCGAGGGCAATACGTCGATCTGGGCCTGCTACGTGATCCGCCTGCCGAAGGGCACGGACCGTGACGCCTTTGCCAATGCGCTGAAGGCGCAGGGCGTGCCGACTGCGATCTATTACGCGAAGTCGATGCATATGCAGACCGCCTATAAGGATTATCCGGTCGTCGATGGCGGTCTGCCGGTCTGCGAGGCGCTGTCGGCCGATGTCATCAGCCTTCCGGTGCATGCCTATCTCGACGAAGCCACGCAGGACCGCGTCATCCAGGCTGTGCGCGACGCGCTGGCGGCCTAAGTTGAGCGTTTTGCACCGCCGCTTCATGCTGTAGAAGCGGCTGATGCTGGGACGCATTTTCACCGTCGGCGGATATACGCTGCTCTCGCGGATCACGGGATTTGCGCGCGACATCATGCTTGCGGCGATCCTTGGCGCCGGTCCGGTGGCAGACGCCTTCTTCGTGGCGCTGCGACTGCCCAATCATTTTCGCGCCATTTTCGCCGAAGGCGCGTTCAATGCCGCCTTCGTCCCGGCCTATGCCCATGTGACGGGGAAGGGCGGCCCGCAATCGGCCCATTTGTTCGCCGACCGCATTTTCACTCTGTTGTTTGCATCGCAGGTCGTGCTGCTCATCCTGGCCATCCTGTTCATGCCGCAGGCGATGAGCGTCCTGGCACCGGGCTTCACCGATGATCCCGTGCAACGTCATCTTGCCATCGAGCTGACACGCATCACCTTTCCCTATTTGCTGCTGATCACGCTGGTGACGCTCTATGGCGGCATGCTGAACGTCATGCAGCGCTTTGCCAGTGCTGCGGCGGCCTCGATCTTCCTCAATATTTCAATGATGGCGACACTGGCGCTGGCTGCATTCTTCCCGAGTGCAGGTCACGCGGCGGCTTGGGGCGTGCTGATTTCGGGCTTTCTGCAATATTTCCTGCTCGCCGGAGACTTGCAGCGCCATGGTGGGCTGCCACGTTTTGCGCCGCTGCGTCTCGACGAGGACGTGCGCGGCTTCTTCCGTGCGCTCGGCCCGGCGACGCTGGGCTCCATGGGCACGCAAGTCGCACTGTTTGCCGACACCATCATCGCGACCTTCCTGCCGGTCGGCGCGCTGTCGGCGCTGTATTATGCGGACCGTCTCAACCAGTTACCGATCGGGGTGATCGGCATTGCCATCGGCACGGTGCTTTTGCCGGAAATGTCGCGGCGGATGGCGGCAGACGATCACGTCGGCGCCATGGGCGCGCAACGCCGCGCCTTCCTGTTTACGCTGTTGTTCTCGCTGCCCTTCGTCGCCGCATTCCTCGTGGTGCCCGACATCATCATGCGCGCGATGTTTGCCCGCGGGGCCTTCACCAAGGCGGATGCTGCAGTCGCTGCGGCGACGCTCGCCGCCTATGCCATTGCGCTCATCCCCTTTGTGATGATCCGCAGCGCCGTGGCGACCTTCAATGCCCGTAAGGACACCAAGACGCCGATGATCGCCGCGCTGACCGGCATCGCGGTCAACGTCGTCCTGAAGATTCTGCTGATGGGACCTCTGGCGCAGATCGGCCTCGCACTTGGCACTGCAGCTGGTGCCTGGATCAATCTGCTGCTGGTCATCTTCTTCGCCATGCGGGCCGGCTATCTCGAATTTGATCGCGCGTTCCTGCTGGCACTCGGCAAATTCGCGTTGACTGGCGTGGTCCTCGCCGCGGTGTTGTGGGGGGCTGGGCGCCTGGCGGCGGAGCAGCTTGCGGGCCTCGCCAGCCTCCGCGACGAAGCGACGCTGGGCGTTCTCATCATCGTGACCGTCCCGGTCTATTCGACTTTGGTCCTGATGCTTTTCGGCAAAACCTGGCTGCGCACGCTGCTGCGCGCCAGATAGCTCGCTTCATCGTGTCCCAAAGTCGGGCAGTGCGGCGCCCCGTACCACTTGCCGCCATCCTCCCGCAGTGTAGATTGAGTCTAAACTGCAAGCGGAGGAACGATGGCTCCCATCAAATTCGGCGTCGGACAGAGTGTCCTGCGTAAAGAAGACGACGCCCTCATTCGGGGCCGTGGCCGCTATACCGACGATCACGCGCCCGCCACGCTGCATGCCCTTGTGCTACGCTCGCCGCATGCCCACGCCAGTTTTACGATCGATGTGTCCAAGGCGCGCACGCTTCCAGGCGTCGCCGCGATCCTGACGGGGGAGGACACCAAGGATCTTGGCGGTCTGCCGTGTCTGTTCAATCTCGAAGATCACCCTTTCACCGGACCGGATTATCCGATCCTAGCCGCCAAGGAAGTGCGCCATGTCGGCGATGCCGTGGCCTTCGTCGTTGCGGAGACTGTCGCGCAGGCGCGCGATGCGATTGAGGCGATCGAGGTCGACTGGAAGCCGCTGCCGTCAGTGAATGGTCTGGTCAATGCCGTCGCCAATGGCGCGCCGCAGGTGTGGGCCAAACATCCCGGCAACATCCTGTTCGATGTGCCGATCGGCGACAAGAAGGCGGTCGATGCCGTCTTCGCCAAGGCGCCCGTGATCGCCGAAGTGAAGATCGTCAATCCGCGCGTCATCATCAATTATATGGAGACCCGTGCGGCGATCTGTGAATACGACGCCAAGCGCGATCACATGACGCTGACCATCGGCAGTCAGGGCAGCCATCGTCTGCGCGATATCCTTTGTGACAACGTGCTGAAGATGCCCAAGGACAAGATGCGCGTGATCTGTCCCGATGTCGGTGGCGGTTTCGGCACGCGACTGTTTCCCTATCGCGAATATGCGCTGGTGGCCTTTGCCGCCAAGAAGCTCGGCAAGAATGTGAAGTGGGCGGCGGACCGCACCGATCATTTCCTCGGCGACGCGCAGGGCCGTGACAACGTCACCCATGCCCGCATGGCTTTGGACAAGGATGGCAAGTTTCTCGCGATGGATGTCGACCTGATGGCCGATATGGGCGCGTATCTGTCGACCTTCGGCCCGTACATCCCGCATGGCGGTGCCGGCATGTTGCCGGGCCTCTACGATATCCAGGCTTTCCATTGCCGCGTGCGCACGGTGTTCACCAACTCCGTGCCGGTGGATGCCTATCGCGGCGCCGGCCGTCCCGAGGCGGCCTATGTCGTTGAGCGTCTGGTCGATCAATGCGCGCGCAAGCTCGGCATGTCGCCGGATGCGATCCGCCGCAAGAACTTCATCTCGCCGAAAGCGATGCCGTACAAGACCGCGACGGGCAAGGTGTACGACTCCGGCGATTTCGCCGCGCATATGAAACGCGCGATGGATGTCGCGGGCTGGAAGGAGTTTCCGAAGCGCGCCAAGGCCGCGAAGAAGGATGGCCTGGTTCGCGGTATCGGCATGGCCACCTATGTGGAAGTCTGCGGCACCATGGGCGATGAGACCGCCAATGTTGCTGTTGGCGCCGATGGCGACATCACCATCCTGATCGGCACGCAGTCGACCGGGCAGGGCCATCACACGGCCTATGCCCAGATCGTCGCCGAACAGTTCGGCGTGACGCCGGATCGCGTCCACATCGTCCAGGGCGATACGGCGAAGGTGGCGACCGGTCTCGGCACGGGCGGCTCGGCGTCGATCCCGACCGGCGGCGTCAGCGTACAGCGTGCCACCAGGCAGCTCGGCATCAATCTGAAAGAGCTCGCCGCCGACGTGTTGGAGACCAGCGCGGCAGACCTTGAGATCGACGGAGGAGTTGTCCGCATCGCCGGCACCGATCGCTCGGTGTCATTCGCAGATCTCGCCAGGAAGGCCGATCCGTCGAAGCTCAGTGCATCGGAGACCTTCAGCAGCGCGGACGGGACGTTCCCGAACGGCACGCATCTGGTCGAAGTCGAGATCGATCCCGCGACCGGCAAGATCGCTATTGTCAATTACGTCATCGTCGATGATTTCGGTGTCACGCTGAATCCATTGCTGCTGGCCGGCCAGGTTCATGGCGGCACCATGCAGGGTATCGGTCAGGCATTGATGGAACAGGCGATCTATGATCCCGAGGATGGCCAGCTTGTCACCGGCACTTTCATGGACTATGCGCTGCCGCGCGCGGCCGACGGTGCGCCGATCTCGTTCGAGACCCACAACATCCCCTGCGTCACCAACCCGCTAGGGGTGAAGGGAGCCGGTGAGGCCGGCGCCATCGGCTCTTGTCCCGCGGTGATGAACGCTATCGTCGATGGTCTCTATCGCGAATACAAAATCGAGCACATTGATATGCCTGCAACCCCTGAGCGGGTGTGGATGGCGATCCGCGAGCACGAACGGCTCCATACGCTGTAAAGCGCCGCCGCCGGGAATAGCTCAATGGCGGCGGGGTTCATCTCGTTGTTGCTAAATTGTCCTAATCGAATTCCAAACAGGGGTATTGGTTGATGAAACGTGCGCTTCTCGTTGTCGGAGCTTTGCTGTTGGGTGTGGGGGCAGTCTCGGCCCAGCAGGAGATCGTCAAGGAACGCCAGACGCTGATGAAGTCCAATGGTCGTGCTCTCGGCGGCACGCTCAGCGCCATGGCCAAGGGTGACAAGCCCTATGATCAGGCCGCGGTCGAAGCCGCGCTGACCGTGCTGGACGACACCGCCAAAAAGCTGCCGACGCTGTTTCCCGACAGCACCAAGGGCGTGAAGGCCGAAGGCGACTATTCGACGTCGCCGAAGGTCTGGGAAGACAAGGCCGGTTTCGATGCCCACATCGTCACCTTCGCTAAGGTCGTCACCGATGCCAAGGCCAAGATCAAGGATCTCGACACCCTCAAGGCGAATGTCGGCGGTATCGGCAAGGCATGCGGTGGCTGCCACGAGACGTTTCGTTTGAAGATCTGAGGCAAATATCAGTCGGCAGAACTGGCTACTGACAAGATCGCGTGAAGTTGGCGCATGACATTTCGCAGTGCCGGTTTTGCGATCTTGCCAATTCGATCGGCGTGGCGAGCTTCGATCGTCGCGATCTTGAATGGACGAACAACCGATGGGACAGGGAGGCCGCTGCGTTCGTGGTTCGGTATCGACACGTCACCGAGCCACGGCCTGTTCTCTGCGGACGTTATCATCACGACCCAAAGCAGTGCGTTGGCTTCTCCGATCGGGCCAGAAGAGACAATCAAGGCTGGGCGGCGTTGCCTCGTATCCTTATCTGTATAAGGAAATGGCACTCGGATGATGTCGCCTTGCTCAAAGTCGACCATAGGCCTTCCGGTCAGCCGCGCTATCCCATTCGTCGAATGTGGCGAAAGGATCTTCAGATTTACTCTGTTCAGCTCGCGTCAGAACAACGCGGCCTTCTTCGATCGCATAGGCAATTTCGTCGCCTTCCTTGAGGCCGAGCGCCGCGCGAACAGGCTGCGGGATCGTCGTCTGGGCCTTACTGGTGATCTTGCTGGTAATCATGGGGCGTCCTTTGCTTATAGGGTAAGGAAAGTCCTTACTTTTTGCAAGGGGACGGTAAGCCCCCGAAATGCGAAGCCGTTAAAAAGAAAGAGGGCGAACGCCGCAGCGCTCGCCCTCCCATTCAAACGATACTCGGTTCGAATGTTACTTCGTCACCTGTCCGCGGATCTCGCCGCCTTTGTTCGCCTCGGTGTGGACGTTGATATAGTATTTGCCGGCCAACAGGTCGGCAGCCTGCGCGTCGGTCAGCGTGGCGCTGCCTTCGGAGCCGGACGTGGCTGGTGTGATCGGTACGGCCACCCCGGCATTCTTGCCAGGTTCGGCGGGGCCGTGGAAATGCGCCATGGTCGCAGGGCCCGTGAGGCCGGAATAGGTCAACTTCCAGGTCAGCTTCTTGGTAGCGGGATCGAAATCGATATCGGCGGTGCCCTTGCCGGCGCTGGTCGTGGCGGGCACTTCGGAGGCGCCGTCGAGGGTCGCCTTCATCTTGTCGGCGGAAGCGGGGCCGGCGAGGGCGATGCCGGCGCCGAGTGCGAGGGACGCGAGCATGATCGAACGAGGTGACATGGTTTTCTCCCTGATGATGGTGAGGTCGTCATGGCTGGAAACATCCGAGGCGCCAATTTTTCCCCTGAAGGACTAAGGGATGGATCACGGTTTCGTTCCAGTAGCGGCTGTTCGACGCGCTGCATTTGCTGAAGTTTGACCAGGATACCGATGGGACATGCACGTGCTGAAACGGCTTTTGATTCTTGCACTTGTCGCGGCCGTCATCGGCCTCGGCGTGTTCTGGTGGTTGACGATTCCCGCGACGGTGGCTGCAAGCACGCTCCCGGCACGCACGCCCAATCCCGGTAATGGCGCGGTGGTCTTCAATGCCGGTGGCTGCGCGTCCTGCCATGCGACGCCGGCGCAGCAGGATCGGCTCAAGCTCGGCGGCGGGCTGCCCCTGACATCGCCGTTCGGTACGTTCTATGTGCCGAACATCTCGCCTGATCCTGCCGCCGGTATCGGCCGCTGGACCGAGGCGGATTTCGTGACGGCGCTGCTGGAGGGGACATCGCCGAACGGTTCGCATTACTTTCCGGCCTTTCCCTACACGTCCTACCAGCAGATGAAGGTGGAGGATGCGCGCGATCTGTTCGCCTACCTGAAGACGCTCGCACCGGTTACGAGCAAGGCGCCGGATCATGCCGTGCCATTCCCGTTCAACATCCGCCGCAACCTCGGCGTCTGGAAATGGCTGTTCCTCGACGGCAAGTCGTTCGCGGCGGATGCGTCGAAATCGCCGCAGTGGAATCGCGGCAGCTATCTGATCAATGCGTTGGGTCACTGCGCCGAGTGCCACAGCCCGCGCAACGCGCTGGGCGGCGTCGTTACGCAGCAGCGTTTTGCGGGTGGTCCCAATCCGGACGGCGAGGGCTGGGTGCCGAACATCACCCAGAAGCGCCTCGGTAACTGGAGCGAGAAGGACATCGCCTATTTCCTCGAAACCGGACAGACGCCGGATGGCGATACCGCCGGTGGCTCCATGGCCCGTGTGATCCGCAATACTTCCCAGTTGAGCGCCGCGGACCGCTCGGCGATGGCGACCTATCTAAAGTCGCTGCCCGCGGTGGAGGGGCCGCCGCGGCCTGCCAAGAAGGGCTAAAACTGCCCGCGCAAGGTGGGGGTGCGGCGGGTGCAGCCCTGCATGGAAACCCGCCAAGCCATGTCGCATCGGCGGTTTTCGTGATGGGCCTCACGTGATTGTGTGCTGCAATATGAGCGCCCCCGCGATTCCCCTGATCTCCATTTCCCCGACCTCATGAACATCTTCAAAGCCGTGTCGCTGAAGATTGCCAGCACCATGGCGTTTGCCATTATGGGCGCCCAGGGCCGTTATCTCGGCAGCGACGTGCCGCTTGGCGAGATCGTGTTTGCCCGCGGGTTGTTCGCGCTGATCCCGATCTTGCTGTTCTTCGGCTGGCGCGGTCAGTTGCGGGGGGCGCTGCGCACCAACCGCGCCTCCGCGCATCTGGTGCGCGGTTCGTTCAGCGTGGTCGGGACGTTCTGCACCTTTGGCGCCCTGGCGCGATTGCCGATCGCCGATGTCACCGCCATTGCCTTCATCGCCCCGCTGATCACGGTGGTGTTCGCCGCCATCTTCCTGAAAGAGCAGGTCCATGCCTATCGCTGGTCGGCGGTGGCGATCGGCTTTTCCGGCGTCATCCTGATGCTGTCGCCGTATTTCCACGACCATGCGGCACTGACCACATCGATGATCGTCGGTCTCTCGCTGGCGTTGCTGAACGCCTTCTCGTCGGGTGGCGCGACCATCCAGATTCGCAGGCTGACCGCGACAGAGTCGTCCTCGGCCATTGTGATCTTCATGACGCTGATCGTGATGACGGCATCGCTGCTGACCGCGCCATTCGGCTGGCGCTGGCCGACGGATTTCGAACTGGCGCTGCTGGTCGGTATCGGCATTTCCGGCGGGCTCGGCCAGATGCTGTTCACCGAGAGCTATCGCTACGTGCCGGCGTCCTTCCTGGCACCGTTCGACTATACGGCGATGCTCTGGGCCTTCCTGCTCGGCTTCTGGATGTTCGGCGAAGTGCCGACGCCCTATGTGGTTGGTGGCGCGGTGATCGTCGCAGGGGCGGGTATCTTCGTCATCCTGCGCGAGCGGCATCTTGGCCTGAAGCGGCTGCGCGACACACCGATGTCGCCGATTTCCACCATGGCCGATGATGAGGCCGATCCGGATGCGCCCATCGCCGTTCGCGTCAAGTCGCGCTGATGTCCTGTTCAATTTTGCTGCAATGCACACCGCGTTTTAAGTGGCAAATTGCGGCATCCCGATTTTAGAAAGCGCGCAAAATCACAGGGCCTTGCTCCTGCCACGCGGCTGGATTTATATGCATTTGCTGCTTTCACGCGGCATCCCGTGCATGACGGGCTCATGAGGCGAAATGACCGCGCAAGGGTGCTTGCCGGACATGTCGTTCCTTCCCAGATACGGCCGGCTGCACAGAATTTTCTGACGACAGACGTTCCCGAAATCAAAGAGGCTACCAATGGTCAATCGCCTGCAATTCTACATCGATGGCGCCTGGGTCGATCCCGTCGTCAAGAAGACCACCCCTGTCGTCAATCCGGCGACCGAAGATGCGATGTATGACATTGCGCTGGGCTCCAAGGCCGACGTCGACAAGGCTGTCGCCGCTGCCAAGCGCGCTTTCGAGACGTTCTCCCAGACCACCCGTGAAGAGCGCATCGCCCTGCTTGAAAGGATCATCGCGGTCTACAAGACCCGCATGTCGGATATCGGCGCGTCGGTCTCCGACGAAATGGGTGCTCCGCTGCCGATGGCAGAGAAGCTGCAGGCCGGTGCCGGCCTCGGTCACCTCGTCGCCACGCTGGACGTGCTGAAGACCTACAATTTCGACGAGCCGCACAACGCCGCCATGATCACGAAGGAGCCGATTGGCGTCGTCGGCATGATCACTCCGTGGAATTGGCCGCTGAACCAGATCGCCTGCAAGGTCGCACCCGCGCTCGCCGCCGGCTGCACCATGCTGTTGAAGCCGTCGGAATACACCCCGACCTCGGCGCTGATCTTCGCGGAAATCCTCCATGAAGCCGGTGTGCCGAAGGGCGTGTTCAACCTCGTGAATGGTCTGGGCCCTGACGTCGGCGTCGCCATGAGCGAACATCCCGACATCGACATGATCTCCTTCACGGGCTCGACCCGCGCCGGCATCGATGTTGCCAAGCGCGCTGCGAACACCGTGAAGCGCGTCAGCCAGGAACTCGGCGGCAAGTCGCCGAACGTGATTCTGGACGGCGCCGACTTCGTGAAGGCCGTCACCGGCGGTGTCGCGCACATGTTCAACAACTCCGGACAGTCGTGCAACGCGCCGAGCCGCATGATCGTGCCGCAGGCGAAGATGAAGGAAATCGCCGCCATCGCGAAAGCGCAGGCCGACAAGACCAAGGCCGGCGATCCGCGTGCCGATGGCACTGTGATCGGCCCGGTGGTCAATCGTGGCCAATGGGACAAGATCCAGGGTCTGATTCAGAAGGGCATCGAGGAAGGCGCCACGCTGGTCGCCGGCGGCCCCGGTCTGCCGGAAGGCGTCAACAAGGGCTTCTATGTGCGCCCGACAATCTTCGCCGACGTGACCGAGAACATGACCATCGCGCGCGAGGAAATCTTCGGGC